>JBGPMT010000335.1:0-3455 GCA_041487135.1 Binataceae bacterium (SeqCode)
CGGTTCTGGTCCCCCGCTAATCCTGCTGCACGGCGCGGGCGGCCATGCCGAGGCTTACTCGCGCAATCTCGCCGAGCACGCCAAGCATTTCCACGTCTACGCGATCGACATGGTCGGTCACGGCTTCACCGATCGTCCCGACGTTGCCTACCAGCCCGACGACTTTGCCAACCATCTGCGCGATTTCCTCGACGCGATCGGCGCCCGCAGCGCGATTCTTTCGGGCGAGTCGCTCGGCGCGATGGTCTCGATCCGGTTCGCCGCCCGGTTTCCGGAACGGGTGCAGAAGCTGGTGTTGAACACCGGGATGCTCGGATCGCGCGACGCGAAGGGGCGCGAGGAGATTCGCGACGCGCTCGAGCGTTCGCGCGCGGCCGCCGGCGGCGTCACGCGCGAGACGGTCAGGAAGCGACTGGAATGGCTGATGTACGAGCCGGCCAAGAGCGTCACCGACGAGTTGATCGACGCCCGCTACAAAATCTACTCACAGCCGGGCATGAGCGCGACGCTCAAGCGTATCTCCGAAGTGGTCTTCGGCGCCGCGCTCCAGGAGCATCCCAGCGGTGCATGGGACCCCGAACAGATGCGCTCAATCAAGTGCCCGACGCTGGTCCTGTGGAGCCGTCACAACCCCGGCCGCTCGGTCGAGGTGGCGCGCGAGGGCGCCAAGCTTATCCCGAACCATAAGATGGTCGTGCTCGAAAACAGCGCGCACTGGCCACAATGGGAGGAGGTCGAGGAGTTCAACCGCCTGCACCTCGAATTCCTGCGCGCCTGAACGGCGCCTTGCGGCGCATCCTACTGTTGCAGCGACTGCGCGATGCTCAGGCATCCCGCCGGAGTCTGGGTGCTGAACTCCTTGATCACTTTGCCGGTCAGGCTCGCTTTGCCGAATTGTTGCGCGGCCAGCGACCTGACGGCGTCGCTCGTGACTTGCGCCAGCTGCAGCATCGTGAGCCCCTTAAGCGACGTATGCTTGACAGTCTTGATCCACAACGCGTTGAGGGTGCCCATCGTGGCCAGCGGATTGCCGTCCTTGGCGCTGGCGGCAGAAGACTCTTCGAGGCAGGCCAGATACAGGGCCGCCTGATCCTGGGTGAGGTTAGTGACGCTGGGCTGCGGAGCCGAATCGGATGATGGCGCGCCGAGCGCCGCGCTGCACAGCAAGCTCAGAACCAGCGTGAACCCAAGGCTGTTGCGAAACATGTTTCCTCCTCCACCGTAAGCTCCACCCAGCGTGAAAACTAACATGCGTGCCGAGTTCAACCAATCGCAGGTTCTCCGTGAGTGGCGCAATCGGCGCAACGTACAGACTAGCCATGGAGCGCCTCTTTAATGCCACGAACGCTTGACGGGTTGACGGTCATCGACCTCACCCAGAACATCGCGGGACCCTACTGTACGCAATTACTGGGCGACTTCGGCGCGAGCGTAATCAAGGTCGAACGCCCGCAGGGCGGCGACGACGTGCGCCGCTATGCGCCGATCGCGCACGGCGAGTCGGCGGCCTTCCTCGCCTTCAATCGCAACAAGCGCAGCGTCTGCGTCGATCTCAAACAGCCGGCCGGCCGCGAGATCGTGCGCCGCTTCGCGTCGCGGGCCGACGTCTTCGCCCATTCGCTCAAGCCCGGCGGCGCCGAGCAGCTCGGCCTCGGCTACGAAACTCTCGCCGCCGACAATCCGCGCCTGATCTATTGCTCGATAAGCGGCTTCGGAGAGAAAGGCCCGCTTAAGGATCTCCCCGGTTACGATCCCGTCGCGCAGGCTTATTCGGGCGCGATGACCTCGACCGGTTATCCGGGCGATCCGCCGTCGCGGATTGCGATCCCGCTGATCGACATGGGCGCCGGGATGTGGCTGTGCATGGGCGTGCTCGCCGCGCTTCTTGAGCGCCATGCGACCGGACGCGGCGCGAAGGTCGACACCAGCCTGCTCGAAGTCGGAATTACGTGGAACACGGTGCAGCTAGCAAATTTCATCGCGACCGGCAGCCTGCCGGAGAAGTGCGGCTCGGCCTCGCCGATCCTGGCTCCGTACCAGGCTTTCAAATGCGCCGACGGCGAGGTCTTCATCGCGGCCGGCAACGATCGCCTTTTCGCCCGGCTCTGCGCGCTGCTCAGACTTGAAGTATTACTTGAGAATCCTCGCTACGCCACCAATGCCGCGCGGGTGGCGCATCGCGAGGAGCTGCGCGCGATCGTCGAGCGCGAGACCGTCAAGCAACCGGCGGCCTACTGGCTGGAGAAGATCCGCGCGGCCGGGATTCCGGGCGGTCCGATCAACACGCTCGACAAGGTAATCGGCGATCCGCAGGTCGAGGCGCTCGGGATGCTCAAGCCGGCGGAGAATTTTCGCGTTCCCGGCTTCAACCTGATCGATATCCCCCTCAACCTCAACGGCGAGAAGGCGGAGATCCGCGAGCTGCCCCCGCGCCTCGGCGAGCACACCGATCACGTGATGCGATGGGCGGGCTACAGCGACGACGAGATCGCGCGGCTCAAGTCGGCGAGCGTGATTTCTTAGCAGGGTGTTGAGAAAGGCTGGAAAAGCAATTTTCCGCGACGAAGAACGCAACAGCCTGCGTTAAAACTGGCTTCATTCCTTATCTTCTCGCCCCTCCGGGGAGAGAAAGAGAGAGGGGAGCAGGCGTTGAAAATCTTTTTTCAACCGCCTGCTAGGCGGTGCGCGAGCCTGCCACCAGCGCGCCGCCCGCGATCGTCATCAGGAACGCCACCACCCGCATCGCCGCGAGCAGCGGCTCGGCCGGCAGCCGTTCGCCGAAGGCGATCATCCCGCCGGCGATCGGCACCAGGTTCGAGACCGCCGACGACAACGGCATTGCAATGATTCCGCGCGCGCGATGAAACGCGTTCTGTAGCATCACGAGCCCGCTCAGATTCGCCACGATCACCAGGTAGAGGTACGGGTTCGCGGCGGCTCTGATCCATAGCGGTGCGCCGGGGTCAGCCAGAAACGCGCAGGTGAGCGCCTTGGCGTAAAGGCCGCCGAGCCCGAAGGCGAATCCGGAGGCGAGGGCAAGCGTTGCGCCGCTGGTCCGGAGACGGCCGCCCAGACTCAGAATGCCGCCCGTAATCAGCACAACGAGGGTCACGACCGCGAGCGCCCCCGTGTTGAGGCTGCTTTCCGCGGTCTCGGGTGCGAGTGAGAGAGCGGCCGCCACCATCGCGAGCACGACGGTCGCGATACCGGCCCACTCGGCGGGCGAGGCCTGCTCGCCCAGAAAGATCACGGCGAACAGGACGAACAGCGCGAGCCCGCCCTGCATCATGACCGCCAGCAGCGAGACCGGTGCGTTGGCCAGGGCCACGAGATAGAGAGCGTAGCCCAAGGCCTGTACCATCACGCCGCCGAGCCACATCGGATCGCGAAGCCAGGCGACCGCCGAGGCCAGCGCCTGGCGGCCGCGCGCTTCGGGCAGCGCCTGGCCGCGGCTC
>JBGPMT010000336.1:0-3450 GCA_041487135.1 Binataceae bacterium (SeqCode)
ATCTCCCGACGAATCGACGATCGAGGCGAGCAGCGAGCGCTGCTCCTCGTACTGCTTGCGCTCGGTTATGTCGCGAAGACTCACCAGGATTCCACGCTGGGCCGCGTCGCCGTTCTTGTAGACCGAGGGAGTGAATGAAACCGGGACCTCGCTGGCGTTCTTGGTCAGCAGGCAGAGCTCGATAGCGGGGCGCGCGCCGCTCTCATCGTCGAGCGACTGACACACGATCTCCGTCATCCTAACGGGATCGGTGAAGAGCGATGCGAGTTTGATCCCCTTCAGCTCCTCTCGCGAGTAGCCGGTAAGCCTGACCGCCCGCTCGTTGACGTCGGTCAGAACGAGATTCGAATCGCAGACCAGCAGCGCGCTGGTCGACGAATCGATCAGGCTGCGGCTGTACTGTTGCTCGGCCTCGAGTTTCCGCTTGGTGGCGCGCTCTTCGGTCATGTCGCGCGCGACGCCGAAAATGCCGGACACCTGTCCGCCGCGATAAAAGATCGAGGCGTTGAATGAAACCAGGATTTCCTGTCCGCCGGCCGGATGCATCACCAGGTCGTAGTTGGTAACGTAGCCGTCGGCGAGGACCCGTTCGATCGCCGCGGCGGCGTGCGCCGGGTCGTCGAAGTAGCCGTCGAACCGGCTTCCGATCAGGACTTTCTTCGGCACTTGTGTGAGCTTGGCGAGCTGTTCGTTGGCATCGGTGATCCGCAGCTCGCGATCGACCACCACCATGGCGTCGATCGAGGACTCGATGAGGCCGCGCGTATAGTCCTGCGCCGCGCGCAGCTCCGTTTCGATCTGCTTCAGTTTCGTGATGTCGCGTCCGATTCCGGACACCCCGATGATATTGCCGAGCCCATCGCGAATGGCAAAAATGTTGACCGATAGGACGCGCGGCGTGCCGTCCTTGCGGCGCAAATTTTGCGGCCAGTTGATTATCGGCTCGCCGCTCTCCAGGACGCGCCGGCATGCCTTAATAGTCTGAGCAAGTTGCTCCGCAGGAACGAACAGCTCCGGTCCTTTTCCAAGCGCCTCCCCGGCGGTATAGCCGTGAACCTCCTGAGCGGCCTGGTTCCAACCGGTGATCCTGAGCTCCTTGTCAAGCGCGATGATCGCGTCCTCAGAGGCGTTGACGATCGCCGCCAGCGTCTCGCGTTCGCGCGCCGCCCGCTTGCGTGCGGTTACGTCGCGATAAATCGCCGATACGCCAAGCAGGCCTCCATCGCGGTCGCGAATCCCGAAAGTAACGATCCAGACGTCGATTCGGCCGCCGTCCTTTCTGAGGCGCGTCGCCTCGAAGCTCTGTGCGCGGTCGAGCTTGGCCTGCAGATGCCGGATGTGCTGTTCTCCCTGCTCGCGCAGCTCGGGAGGCATAATGATGCTGATCGGATGCCCGAGCGCCTCCGCCGCAGTGAACCCGAACAGCTTTTCAGCGGCCTGGTTCCAACTGGTAATTTTCAGGTCCAGCGAAATACTCAAGATCGCATCGTCGGAACTCTCGACGATCGCCGCCAGCAGCGCGCGCTCGCGGTCGGTGCGCTTGCGCTCGGTGATGTCCTGCAGGGTGACGGATATGCCGAGGACCTTGCCCCAGGAATCGCGGATTCCGCAGGCGGTGATCGCCGCGTCGAGTAGCGAGCCGTCCTTGCGTACGATCGGCACCTCCTGCCGTCGGACCACTTCCGGCGTGCTCTCCAGCTCCGCGAAGTCATGCCGGATATTGTCACGTACGACGGCTCGCCCGTTGGCGGGAACGTACAGCTCGCAGGGATCCTGCCCAATCGCTTCCCTGGCCGTATAGCCCAGCAGCTCCTCGGCGGCGCGATTCCAGGACATCACGCGGAGATCGGGAGAAATACTCAGTATGGCATGGTCGGAACTCTCGACCAGCGCCGCCAGACGGGATTCAGCCTCATGGCCGCGTTCCAGCCGCTCGGATTGCTCTGCGACCGTGCGCTCCAGGGCCTCAACGAGTTCATAGTAACTGGCAACCTGAGACTCGACCTGCCGGATGTAGTTTTCCGCACCATTATCGCTCATAGCACGGCCTCCCCCCGGGGGCCTTCTACTCGATAAAGACACGACCTTGCAGCGCGGGCAGGATCGCCATTTTTACGTTGAGCGCGATCGTTCGGAACATTTCGGCCGTGGATGGCGGAATCGGGACCCTGGCGAATACTATGACGGCGAACAGGCTTCCGTCGGGCAGGATTCCGCCGAAGCCCAGTACGGACTCGACGCCGTACGGCACGACGAACTCCTGCTGGGCCGGTATGAACGGACTGTTCTTGGCTACCGGCACGTGGAAAACATTGAATGCTCTTTGCTCCAAATCCTTGATGATTTCCGGCTTGGCTACGATGAGATCGCTTAATTTCACCCCGAGCTGGCTCAGGAGCTGAGAAATCATCGGAATCTCATTCAGGACCGCCTCGCTCAGGAGCGGAATTGCCCGGTGGCGCCGGGACTCCCGCCGAGAGTTCCATGGTGGCTCCTCGCCGGCGGTAGCCAGCAGCGTCAGGCACTTCGTCTCCGCGGGCAGCGCAGCCGAGGGCATCAGGGCTTGCGCGAACTCACGAAGATCGTCGCTTAACGCAGCGAACGGATGGGTTTTGAAAAGTCGCACCAGAACGCAGGCGCGCCGCCCGGAGTCGCGATCGCCAAAATGTTCATAGAGATAGCGAACAATAATTCCAGCCGTCTCCTCCATGGCTTTCGATGTGGCACCCAGGCGCCGGAGATCCCTGCCGCATCGGACCATATCGGCAAGCGTGAAGCGGGTCAGGTCGTACATCGCCTGAGCCGACACACTGTCATTTATCGGTAAGGGCTCTGCTCGCGTTGCTTTGGTCTGTGTTTTGGGCGGTTTGGTCTGTTCGAGGCCCATCGCTTCATATCGGCGCTTGGCCGGGCAAAATTTGCCTTTAATTGGCTATTGGCAATTGTGATGCCAGAATGTCAGAGGCAGACGGCGTGCGCAGGAAAATGGACTAGTACATCCGATTTCCCGCGATTTGACGTTACTTTTGGGACTTTAGAAATCCCGGATCAGAAATGAACCTGAGGCACAAAAATGTCGCCGATCGCTTCGCGAGGCCAATTAGATGACGCTACTCAGGTGCGTCGGAGGCTCCGAAAAGTCTCAACCTGAATCTAGTAGGCTCCAATATTATTGTCGTTCGGTGTCAGACCTTTTTGGCCCGCGTTGATTAGCGGGCTGCCGGCCAGCAGATGGAAATCCGGTGGAGTACCACTGGGGGTCACATAACCCGGATTTACTCCATTCAGATCGTGCAGGCCCACGTAGAG
Organism: Binataceae bacterium (SeqCode); assembly: GCA_041487135.1. Classification (GTDB taxonomy): domain Bacteria; phylum Desulfobacterota; class Binatia; order Binatales; family Binataceae; genus JAJPIG01. Next base: position 3,310 of record JBGPMT010000336.1, read on the forward strand.
ACTGGTACACGTCCCCTGACTGCCACAGTCATCGTTGTAGTCCCAGGTGATGCTGCGGTTCGAGCAACTGGATGGGATGTAGGTAGCGTCGGTGGTATCGAGGATGTCGTTGCGGATGTCCCAGGTAATCGGTTGCGTGCA
>JBGPMT010000337.1:0-3432 GCA_041487135.1 Binataceae bacterium (SeqCode)
CGGCTTCGCCGCCGCGCCGGCGTAACTGCCAACCGCGGCGGCCCTGCGCGTTCGAGGCCTCCCGCGACCGGGTAATCTGAATCGCCGGGCACTGTGCTACAGTAACTGACCCGCACACGATGCCGGTGCTCGCCGGCCGTGGATCGGCCGCGTAACCACAGTGCTCAGCGACGCACAAATCGACGCAGTGGCGAACCATCTGGTCGAGGGCCTCATCAGCCGCGGCGTGATTAAGCCCAAAGCCGACGTCAAAGCGCTGGCCGCTTGCGTAATCGAGCTGATGGCAGCGAACTTCGAGACCGAGGCGCAGCTCGAGGACGAGGCGGAGCGGATGGCCACGGAGCAGGCGCGGCTCAACCGCGGGCTCGACGTCGACCGCCTGCGCACCATGATTAAGCAGCGCCTGGCCGACAAGCGGGGTTTTACCCTGTAGCCCGGGTGCTGGCTTGAGGGCCCTCAGAAGCTTGCGATGAGACTTACCGAGGCGCGCATCCTTTACCTCGCGCGGGAGTCGCTCAATCGGCTCCGCGATGAAGGCCTGGCCGAGATTTCCAACTTCTCGACGGCCTTGCGGATTGCGCGCGAACTGGTAGCGGACTGGAACGAGCGCGGCGACGCGACCGACGCCGTCGTGCGGCGAAAAATCGCGTCGATCAAACGCGGCATCGTCGAGGGCAGCCCCGAGTGGAATATTCTCTACCGGCGCTACCGCGAAGAGGAGTTGCGCAAGAAGGGACCCGGGCGCTGATCGTCCGTGTCTGGTGCGTGATTTTTCCACGTTATGGACGAAAGCGAATTCTTGCGGCTGGCTGACGCGTGCCTGGCGAAGGCCGCGAAGTGGCTGGAGGAGCTCGATCCCGACGAGGTCGATTACACGACCGGCGACGGCGTGGTAACGATCGAGTTTCCCGACGGTGTCCGCTTCGTGCTGAGCCGCCAGCGCGCCACTAAGCAGATCTGGCTGGCGGCGGTCGCCTCGGGATTTCACTACGGATGGGACGATGGTTCCGGCACCTGGCGCGAAGAGAAGGACCATCACGAACTGTTCGCTCGCTTATCGGAACTGCTTGCCGGGAAGCTCGGCCATCCAGTCGCCCCGGCCTGAAGCGTCGTTTTCGGTCTTATACTGACCCGCGTTCGTATTTTCTTCGCTTTATTTCGCAGCCAGCAACGAAATTTAACTGATCATTAGCACTCAGTCGATGAGAGTGCTAATTGACAATCCTCAGGATGTGATTATCCTGTGGCTCGGAGGACGCTCCGCGTCTTCCATCACTCAAAACCTTAAACCAATGGACCCGAAGGAGGTTTCGCATTGCTATGGAGAAGATTAGGCCGCTAGGCGATCGGATCCTGGTCAAACGCATCAAGGAGGAGGAGAAGACCAAGGGCGGCATCATCATCCCGGACACCGCCAAGGAAAAGCCTCAGGAAGGCAAGGTGGTGGCGGTCGGCAGGGGCAAGAAGACCGACGAGGGCAAGGTCATCCCGCTCGATGTCAAGGCCGGGGACAAGGTGCTGTTCAGTAAGTACGGGGGAAGCGAGGTGAAGGTTGAAGGGGACGACCTTCTGATCCTCCGCGAGGACGATATCCTCGGCGTGCTCGAGTAAGGGTCTGTTTCTATCGGTTCAATTCCAAGACATTCCAATCCAAAGAGGCCAATAGACTATGCCCGCGAAAATGCTTCGCTTTTCACAGGAGGCGCGCGAGAAGATTCTCAAGGGAGTCAACGTTCTCGCCGACGCCGTGACCGTCACGCTCGGTCCTAAGGGCCGCAACGTGGTGCTCGAAAAGAGCTTCGGCGCTCCCACAGTGACCAAGGACGGCGTCACGGTGGCCAAGGAGATCGAGCTCGAGTACAAGTTCGAGAACATGGGCGCCCAGATGGTCAAGGAGGTCGCCTCCAAGACCTCTGACGTCGCCGGCGACGGCACCACCACCGCCACCGTGCTGGCCCGCTCGCTCTTTACCGAAGGCATCAAGATGGTCGCGGCGGGGCACGATCCGATGTCGCTCAAGCGCGGCATCGATCGCGCGGTCCAGGCCGTGGTCGGCGAATTGAAGAGCCTCTCTAAGCCGACCAAGGATCGCAAGGAGATCGCGCAGGTCGGCACCATCTCGGCCAACAACGACTCCACCATCGGCGACATCATCGCCGAGGCGATGGAGAAGGTCGGCAAGGAAGGCGTGATCACGGTCGAGGAGGCCAAGGGCCTGGAGACCACGCTCGAAGTGGTCGAGGGCATGCAGTTCGACCGCGGCTACCTCTCGCCCTACTTCGTCACCGATCCGGAACGGATGGAAGCCAAGCTCGAGGACGCCTACGTCCTTATCCACGAGAAGAAGATTTCCTCGATGAAGGACCTGCTGCCGGTGCTCGAGTCGATCGCCAAGACCGGCAAGCCCTTTCTGCTGATCGCCGAAGAGGTCGAGGGCGAAGCGCTGGCGACCCTGGTGGTCAACAAGATCCGCGGCACGCTGAGCTGCGTGTCGGTCAAGGCGCCGGGCTTCGGCGACCGCCGCAAGTCCATGCTCGAGGACATCGCGATCCTGACCGGCGGCAAAGTGATCGCCGAGGAACTCGGGATCAAGCTCGAGAGCGTGACGCTGCAGGACCTCGGCCGCGCCAAGCGGATCGTGGTCGACAAGGACAACACCACCATCATCGACGGCGCGGGCAAAAAGTCCGAGATCGAAGGCCGCATCAAGCAGATCCGCGCCCAGATCGACGAGACCACTTCCGACTACGACCGCGAGAAGCTCCAGGAGCGCCTGGCCAAGCTGGTCGGCGGCGTGGCGGTCATCCGGGTGGGCGCCGCGACCGAGATCGAGATGAAGGAAAAGAAGGCGCGCGTCGAGGATGCGCTCCATGCCACGCGCGCGGCGGTCGAGGAAGGCGTGGTTCCGGGCGGTGGCGTGGCGCTGATTCGCGCGCTGTCGGCACTGGACGGCCTGCGGGCGGGCGAGGACGAGAAAGCCGGCATCGGGATCATCCGCAAGGCGCTCGAAGATCCCGCACGCTGGATCGCCACCAATGCCGGATGGGAAGGCTCCGTCGTGGTCGACAAGATCAGGAACAACAAGGGCCCCTTCGGCTTCAACGCGGCGACCGAGGAGTTCGAGGACCTGATGAAGGCCGGGATCATCGACCCGACCAAGGTCGTGCGCAGCGCGTTGCAGAACGCGGCCTCGGTGGCGAGCCTGTTGCTCACCACGGAGTGCATGGTGGCCGAGAAGGCCGACGACAAGGGCGGCAACCAGTCGCAGATGCCTCCGGGCGGCATGATGTAACGATGAAATGAGTCCGCGCGTCGCTGACGCGCGCGCAAGTGTGAACGCAGGCGGGCGGCGGTCCCTTAAGGGACCCCCGCCCCCCGCATTTTTGCCCGCCGCGGCGCGCGCCGCGCGCCCCCGCGGGGCACAAACCCACG
>JBGPMT010000338.1:0-3423 GCA_041487135.1 Binataceae bacterium (SeqCode)
CGGCCTCATCTCGCTCGAGGACGGCGCGGTTTTCAACCGCCTGCACGTGGGCGACGGCGCGCCCGGCACGGTCTCTTTCCAGAAGGGCGTGAAGAGCTACGACCAGCCCCCTGGCTATGCCTTCGAGCAGAACGACGAGGCGGGCAACATGGTCAAGTGGGAGCACTACATCGAGGTGATGGGCTTCCCGCGCGCCCGGCTGAGCGAAGCGTCGAACGGCGACCGCTGACTCTTCTTGATGCCTCGCCCTCGCAAAGTCGACAACCGGTGGAGTCCGCGAAGATCTTCAGCGCACCTTAGTTGGGTGCAGGGCTCAGTCCTGCTTCCGCGGGCAAGACCTAACCCTCACGCCGCTCAGCCCTTCCCAGAAGGGAGGGGCTCAGCGAACGGAACGAGTCTGTTCAGAAACCCTTCAGACGGAAACGATCCGTAGTTTCTCGATCAACTCGAAATGACGCCGGTTATTGGTCAGGAGCGTGCGTCCGTGCTGCAACGCGGTTGCGCCAATCAGAAGATCGAAGTCGCCCACAGTCTTGCCTTCCGCACGCAGCCTGCCGCGTTCGCGGCCGAAAACGCGCGTGATTTCCTCGTCTATCCCAAGCAGCTCGATACCACGCAGAAAGTCACGGAGCGCTTCTTCGCTTCTTTGTGGATTGCGTGAATAGAAAACGCCTTCGTAGAGCTCGGCAAGCGAGATCACCGACATCGCGATGCCTTGCGAGCTAAGAGCCTGGATACGCGCGACAATCGCCGAATGGCCGTTGAGATAATGGATCGCCCAATCGGTGTCGACGAGATAGCGCACCGATCAGACGCGCGGCGACGGGCGGGTAACGATCAGGCGATCGGAATAGATGTTCGCGATGAGGACGTCAGCGTCGACCATGCCCTTCCAAGCCCCAGCCGCGCGGCGCAAGGCGTCTATGTCGGCCGCTTCGACTGGCTCCGAAATACTGACCACAACCTCCGCTCCCTCGTCGAGGGTGATTCCGTCGAGCAGATCGAGGCTGCTGCCTCGCACTCGAGCACGGACATTGCGCCTTTTGCCCACCATCTTCCTGGGCTTTGCCATCAATGAATATGGTATCCGGCTTTCTGGCGCAGGACAACGGAGCAGGTATTGGGCGCCACACCGCATAGCGGCAATGACCTGCGCGATCTACTGCTCCCGGTTACGGGAGAGGCGGGGACTTTCGCGGCCGTCATTCCCCGTCAGTGCCAAGTATCGACTGGACCATGTAGTTCCCTTCCTGGACAAGGGGAGGGCGTTTACGCCAGGTAACCGAGCGGCGGCGGAGTCGAGGCGAATTCGCGCTGGAGCGCGTCCCAGGCGGCGAGGTCGTCGACCGTCCGGAAGTAACCGTCATAGGTAAAGCCGAACAACGGTGCGCCGGCTCGTAGAGCAGGCGCGAACAGATCGCCCATCAGGCTCGACGGCGGCGGCCGAAGCGGCAGACTCAGGACCGCCGGTTCGCAAATCGTGACGCCGCAGAACATCAGCGGAGCCGAAGGGCCGGCCGTCCCCGCGGCCGGCGCCGAGTAGACGTCGAAGCGCCCGTGCGCGCGATCGACCAGCAGGCGCATCGCGTTCACCCGGCCGTCCGCTTCGATCTCGATTTCGCTGTAAGTGTCGGGGCTCGTCACCGGCCGCAGCGCGAAGGTCGCAAGCGCACCGCGGCGCCGATGGAAGTCGAGCATGCGCATCAGATCCGGGTCCATGATGGTATCGCTGTTGACCACCACGAACGGCTCCTCTCCGAAGAAGGCGGCGAGTCCCTTGAGCGGTCCTGCCGTCCCGAGCAGCATCGGCTCGGGTGCATAGGTAATCCTGAGGCCGAGATCGGCGCCGTCGCCGAGCGCCGCCGCCACGTGATTGCCGAGATGGTGAAGATTGACCGCGACGTCGGTTACGCCGCCGCGCTTCAGCATCTTGAGCGCGTAATGAATCAGTGGCCGTCCGCCGAGCTCGAGCAGAGGCTTGGGTATCGAGTCGGTAAGCGGACGCAGGCGCTCGCCGCGTCCGGCCGCGAGCATCAGCGCCTTCATTGCGCGGCTCCGAAGAGCTCGCTCAGCGCCGTAAATCCCGCGAGCGGCTCGAGGGCGCGGCGGGCCTGCGCGGTGGCGAACGGCAGGTAGTCCGCATAGCCGCGCATCCCCTGGCGCTCCAGATAGATGAAGCGGCCGATCACCTTGAGCGCATGCTGCAGCACGCAAAGCCGGTAGCTCTCGAAGAACTCAGCCGGTGCCGGCTCGGGGCGGCCGCGGCGCGCGCGGCCGGCGAGGTAGTAATCGAGCAGCCGATGCTCGAGGGCGGGAGTGATAACGCGGGAAGTGTCGCGCGTGGTCAGCAGCACGGCGAGATCCTGCGCCGCCGGCGCCATCAGCGCGTCCTGAAAATCGATCACGCGGATACTGCCTTCCTGCACGAACAGATTGTGGCCGTGGTAGTCGCGATGCGAGAAGAGCCGCGGCATCGCGCCTAGCCGCGCGGCAAGCTGGTCCAGTTCGCCGGCCAGGCGCGTCGGGTCGGCTCCGGGCGCGATCGCGGGCAGGCCGAACTCGACGAACTGATCGAGTTCCCATCGAAAGAGCCGCCGGTCGTAGGCGATCGTGAACGCGATGCATCGCGGGTCGGTGCATCGCGTGCCCTCGCAATGGATCAGGAGCAACTGGTCGACAGCCGCGCGATAGAGTGCGGCGGCAGCCTCGTGCGAGGCGCGCAATGCGGCCTCGAACAGCGGCAGGCTGCCGAGGTCTTCGACCAGCAGCATCCGGTCGGCGCGCGACTCGTAATAGAGCTCCGGCACGGCGGCGCCGATCGACTCGAGGAACCGATGGACGTTCACGAAAGGCGGCTCGGCGAGCAGCTCACGCATCAGGCCGAGCGCGCGCGCGTAGAGCGGGAGATCGTCGGGGCCGAGGTCGACCGCCACGGCGGATTCGGGAACCTCACGGCGCGGGCTATCGATCGTGACGCGCCAGAAGCGCCGCCCCGACGCGTCGCCCTTGAGCGTGGCCACGGCGCCGGTCCGCGCGCTTGGCCATCGCGCGGCGACCGCCTGCCCGATCCATTGCTCGATCGACGATAGGCCGCGTTCGGACACGTCAGAAGCTTAGCAGTCACGGGCGGCGGTGCCACGGGGTCCCGGGCGACGTTGGAAAAGATGGCGCTATCGGCTATTTATCTGCGGCAGGTGTAAGAGGCTTTATGCTGACCTGGTTCCCGATCGGGGTAACGCTCGGCTTCGCCGCCCTGGTGGTCTTCATCATGGTGACGATCAACCGGCTCACCGGCCCGCGCCGGCCTTCGGCGGTGAAGGGCGAGGCCTTCGAATGCGGCAACGAACCGAGCGGCAGCGCATGGGGCCGCTTTTCGGTGCATTTCTACCTGGTCGCGATCCTGTTCCTGGTGTTTGATGTCGA
>JBGPMT010000339.1:0-3397 GCA_041487135.1 Binataceae bacterium (SeqCode)
AGCCGCGCGCGCAGGCGATTCTGCAGGTCTGCACCAACCTGCCGTGCTGCCTGCGCGGCGCGCGCCGGATCGTCACCGATCTCGAGCACGCGCTCGGCGTCAAGGCCGGCAGCGCGACGCCCGACGGACGCTTCGCGATCGTCGAGGTCGAGTGTCTCGGTTCATGCGCGACCGGCCCGGTGATCCAGGTCAACCGCAATCCGTATCTCGAGAACGTCACGCCCGATTATGCCGCGGGCCTGGTGAAATCGCCCGAGGGGGCGGTCGCCGCCCGCCGTCCCGCCCCGCTTATCTCGACGGTTCCCGACGGGGTCGAAGGCTATCTGCTGCCGCCCAATGGCGAGCGCTGGCTGACCCTCGAAGATTACCTGCGGCACGGCGGCTATCAGGCGATCGAGAAAGCCGGACGAATGGCACCCAAGGATATCGCGACCCTCGTGCGCGACGCGGGCTTGCGCGGCCGCGGCGGGGCGGGTTTCGGCACCGGGATGAAGTGGTCCTTCATGCCGCCGCCCGACGGCGGTCCCCGGTACCTCGCGGTCAACGCCGACGAGAGCGAGCCGGGCACCTTCAAGGACCGGCAGATAATGGAGCGCAACCCGCATCTGATGCTGGAGGGCAGCATGATCGCTTCGATGGCGATCGAGGCGAACGCCGCGTTCATCTATATCCGCGGTGAATATGTCGACGGCTATCGAAGCGTGCGCGGCGCGATCGAAGAGGCCTACCGCGCGGGAATCCTCGGCGATCAGGCGCTCGGCTTCGGCCGCCGCTTCGATATGCATATCCAGCCCGGCGCCGGCGCCTATATCTGCGGCGAGGAGAGCGGGATGCTCGAATCGATGGAGGGGCGCAAAGGCCAGCCGCGCAAGCGCCCGCCCTTCCCGGCGCAGAAGGGCTTGTGGGGTCAGCCGACCACGGTCGATAACGCCGAGACCGTCGCCCACGTGCCGGCGATAATCATCCGCGGCGCCGACTGGTTCAAGGCCGAAGGGGCCGAGAAGGCGGCTGGCCACACGCTGTTCGGGGTCAGCGGTCACGTCAAGCGGCCGGGAGTTTACGAGCTGAGGTTGGGCGTCAAGCTGCGCGATCTTATCTACCAGCATGCCGGCGGGCTGGAGGAGGGCCGCACGGTCAAGGCAGTCGTGCCGGGCGGAGTCTCGATGCCGGTGCTGCGCGGCGACCAGATCGACGTCGCGATGGACCAGGAATCGGTCCGCAAGGTCAACACCCTGCTCGGAACCGCGGGCGTGATCGTGATGGACGATCGGAGCTGCATGGTGCGCGCGGCGCTGGTGATCGCGCGCTTCTTCGAACATGAGTCCTGCGGCCAATGTACTCAATGCCGCGAGGGCACGGGATGGATGTACCGGGTGCTGGGCCGCATCGAGCGCGGCGAGGGCCGCCTCGAGGACCTGGCCACGATTGTAGATACCGCCAGCTACCTCGAAGGGAAATGTATCTGCGCGCTGTCCGATGCCGCGGCCTGGGCTGCCTCCAACTTCCTGCGTCAATTTCGCCCCGAGTTCGAGGCCCATATCAATGAGCATCGATGCCCCTTCCCGGAGAGCTTCAGGATATGAGCGATACCGTGCGCCGCAACGCGATCGTCGATCTTCTGGGCACCCCCGATCGCACCGAGGGCAACCTCAACGATCCGCGCCTCTATGATGAGAACGGGCTGCGCTTCAACGAGAAGTGGGTTTACAGACATCTGACGCACGACCCGGCCGGCGTGCCGACGCGGATAATCTACTGGTGGCGCTACGATTTCGTCGGCACCGTGATTCGCGCCAGCGAGAACCAACCGTGGCGGCCCGATACCCGGCTGGCCGAGGCGGTTGCCAAAGCCGACCCCCGGCTCCCGCCGCTCGACCCCACTCGCAATCCGCCGCTCACGCCGAGCAACCAGCATCGCCCGGCCTCCCGATGCGAGGACGAATCCGACCTCGGCGGTCATCGCGAGGGCGATGACTCTCTGATCTGAGCGTAACAGGCCCGTAATCGGCAAAAGGCGAAGTTTTCGCGATAAATCGTCAAGTTATCGCGACTTGCGAAACCTACCCGTCGCCGCTCCTGCTCGACCCATAATCGCGTTCAAGCGGAAAGCGCCCTGAATCCAGGTACTTTCCGGGTATTGCATACCCCCGATCATGAGTTAAATTAATAATTGAGAGTTTGGCACGCAATTCGCTCTAACGCTGCATAGCTAATCTTACTGAATCAAGGAGGGAAAACAGCGATGGATCTAACCGCAATGACGATATTTGCGCTCGCTCTTGTAGTTCTGGCCGTGGCCGACTGGTACATCTGGCAGACTCAGACTGACGATCGTCCGCGCCGCTTCGAGAAGCTGCTACGCAGCTAAGTAGCACGGATATAGGGAATTCGGCCGCCGGCGAAGACCTCGCCGGCGGCCTTTTCTTTTTTCGACTCCCGCACAATCCGCCGTAGAGCTGCCTGGTCAGGCGCCTCGGCGTGCCCGAGCGCTAGTGGTTGCCTTCATGGCCGTTACCGTCTCCATGGCCTTTACCGTCTCCATGGCCTTTGCCGTCGTGCTTGGACCAACCCTTGTGCTTGCCACTGTCGTGATGCTGGTTCTGGTCTTCGTCATGATCGCCATGATGCTTCCGCCATTCCCGGTAGTCCTCACGCTCCTCGGCCCTGGCGGCCGCCCAACGCGGATGATGCTGCTTCACCCAGTCGGCCCGGTGATTTTCCCACCATTCGCGGTTGTGCCACCGGTGGTCATCGGGGTCCGCATAGCCGTAGTTGTGCAGACGCTCCCATTGCTCTTGAGTCGGCGCATGGTTCCAGGCGGGATTCCAGCCGCCGCGCCATCCGTACGAGTAGTGACCTTCGCGGGACATGAACTGGCCCGGATGCGTCTGGATCGCCCTGCGGAGCCCGTCATGGTCTTCCAGGAACCCATGGAGTTGAGGATGCTGGTCCAGGTAGGCCGCATTATCGACCAGGCTCGGATTCCTCTGGAGCTGCGCCGCCACCTTGGGATGGCCGTTCAGAAACGCATTGAAGTTGTTCAGCTCTTGCTGAGTGACGTATTGCGCCGCCGCCGGTATCGCCAGCGCGCATGTAACCGCAATCGCGGAAAACAAGGTAAGCGCCGTTTTCATTTTCAAATCTCTCTCTCTCCTTTATGTTGCTGATTTATCCAGCGCGGCGCCCTTTCGCGTCTTATCTTCGCGCCGTGCGCTCTCATTCGGATAACAAGCAATCACCAGGCCAAGATTAAGCAGGCCTGCTTACGAGTATTAGCGGCAGAATGGCTGAGTGAGCTATTCATCGGCGAACCTTTCTGGGTTATTGTCCAACGCAATTCGGTTTCCACGACAGCTAAGTCAAGGGCGAAAAATGGCCGAACAGAAATACCGAGTGC
>JBGPMT010000340.1:0-3367 GCA_041487135.1 Binataceae bacterium (SeqCode)
CGCCGTGGAGCGGGCCGTACAGCGCCGCGGTGGCGGCGGCGACAGCCGAGTAGGGATCGACCTGCGAACTGCCGACCGAACGCATCGCGTTGGCCGAGCAATTCTGCTCGTGGTCGGCGTGCAGAATGAACAGCACATCGAGCGCCCGCTCCAGCACCGGATTCGGCTCGTACTGGAGCTCCGCCATCTTGTAGAGCATCGAGAGAAAGTTGCCGGTGTAGCTCAGATCGTTGTCGGGGTAAACATAGGGCAGGCCCCGGCTGAGACGGTAGGCGGCTGCCGCCAGGGTCGGAAGTTTGCCGATCAGCCTGCGGGTCTGCAGCCGGCGTGATTCGAGGTCGAAGATATTCTTGGCGTCCGGGTAGAACGTCGAGAGCGCCCCGATCGTCCCCACCAGCATCCCCATCGGATGGGCGTCGTAGCGGAAGCCCTCCATGAACTTCTTGATGTTCTCATGGACCATGGTGTGGGTCTTGATATTCTGTTCCCAGGCCCGGTAGTGCTTCACGTCGGGCAGTTCGCCTTTCACGATCAGATAGGCGGTCTCCAGGTAGTTGCTGCTCCCGGCAAGCTCATCGATGGGATAGCCGCGGTAGCGCAGGATACCCTTGTCACCGTCGATAAACGTGATCTTGCTGCGGCACGAGGCGGTGTTGGTGAAAGCCGGGTCGTAGGTCATCAGACCGAAATCATCGGCCGCAACCTTGATCTCCCGGAAATGGGTGGCGCGGACCACGCCGCCTTCCTCGATCGGAAATTCGTACTGCTTGCCGGTACGGTTGTCGACGATACTTAAGCTGTTCTTTGGCATGATCTTTCCTGGAATCCCGAACACCGGGATGTCGAGACGCAGTCGGGATCCAGGCCCGGTCAAGCCCCTCGATTCAATTGTTCTTATAGCGTGAAGCGGTATTCCGGAGAAGCAGGGCTGAGCCCTGCACCCGCCGACTACGATCAGAGTTCTTTTCCCACCCCGACTGGAGCCGAGCGATCGGCGGGAGCGAGGTGCGTTTGTTTGTCATTCCGAGCGTAGCGAAGCTCCGCTCGGGATGACGGAAAGACAGACGACCCCGATCGGTCTGTCACCCTCTCGCGTGCGACCCTCCTGCCGTCAAGCTCGCGGCCAACGCGGTCAGATCGTTATCGTCGTAGTACTCGATCTCGATCCGGCCCGGGCTCCTGCCGCGCCGCCGCAGGATCCTAACCTTGCGCTTGAGCGCGCGCTGGAGTGATTCGGCCAGTGCCGAGAGGTTCGCGTCGCGCTCGACCGCACCGCCGCGGCCTCCCGGCGCACGCCGCGCCTTGTGCTCAGCCGCAAGCGCCTCGGCGCCCCGCGCGGTGATCCCGTGGTCGGCGATTCGATTCGCCGCCGCGATCTGCGCTTGGGCCGATTCGATCGCGAGCAGCGGCCGCACTTGTCCGGGGCTCAGCCGTCCCGTCTCGACCATCGCGAGAATCGCCGCCGGCAATTCGAGAATCCGCACCGCGTTGCTTACATAGGGGCGGCTCTTGCCGACCCGCGCCGCGATCTCGTCGTGGCTCAGATTGAAGTCGCGATTGAGCCGGCTGAGCGCGCGGCCCTCGTCGATCGGGTTCAGATCCTCGCGCGCCAGGTTCTCGACCAGCGACATCTCGAGCGCCGCACGATCGTCCAGCGCCCGCACGATTACCGGCACCGCCGCCAGGCCCGCTTCGCGCGCCGCCCGCAGCCGCCGCTCGCCCGCGATCAATTCGTAATGCGGCATTCCGTCGGCCCCGGCGCTCTGCTTGGGACGCACCACCAGCGGCTCGATGACGCCCTGGGCCTCGATCGCGCGCTTCAGCTCCTGGAGCTTGAGCGCGTCGAAATGCCGGCGCGGCTGAAACGGCCCCGGCTCGATCCGTCCGACCGCAACCATGGTGAGCGCCCGCTCGTCCCCCGCCGGCGGTTGCACCGCGTGTTCGGCGTGTGGCGGATGCGCCTCGCTGGTGCTTTCGAACAGCGCGTCGAGTCCGCGACCCAGGCTCTTGCGAAGCATTTTTTACCTCCAGAATGTAGTTCGCTGATCGGCACCCGGGCGCCGCCTCATGATTCGGCGGCCGGCTGCTCCTTATGCGCCGCGACCTCGGCGGCCAGCCGCCGGTAAGCCTCGGCGCCGGGCGAACGCGCTTCGTACTCGAAAATCGAGAGTCCATGGCTGGGGCTCTCGGAGAGCCGCACGCTGCGCGGAATGACCACGGCAAAAACCTGATCCGGAAAATGCCCGCGGACCTCGCGCTCGATGTCGCGGCTCAGGCGATTGCGCGAGTCGAACATCGTGAGCACGATGCCCTCGACCTCAAGCCGAGGGTTCAGTGCCTGCTTGACTCTCCGGATCGTGCCGAGCAGCGCCGAGAGCCCTTCGAGCGCGTAGTACTCGCATTGCAAAGGGATCAAAACCGTGTCGGCGGCGACCAGCGCATTGAGGGTAAGTAGGCCGAGCGACGGCGGCGAATCAATTAGAACGTAGTTATATTCCTGGCGGATCGATTCAACCAGCACTTTGAGGCGCAGCTCCCGCCCCTCCATCGTGGCCAGCTCGATCTCTGCCCCGACCAGGTCGGCACTCGCCGGCGCCAGCATCAGATTGTCCCGCGCCGGCCGCAGGACCGAGGCGAGCGATAGGCGCTCGATGAGCGCATCATAGATCGTCACGCGCGGCGTGGACTTGAGCTCGCTGGGGTCTCGCGTGAGGCCGGAGGTGGCGTTGCCCTGCGGATCGAGATCGATCAGCAAGACCCGCGCACCCGACTGCGCAAGCGCGACCGCGACATTGATCGCCGTCGTCGTTTTGCCGACTCCGCCTTTCTGATTGGCTATCGCGATCACGCGCCCCACAACGCCACCAGCACATCCGATGCGATCGCGCCGCGCCCGAGGAATGGACGCGCTGCTTGATTCGCCGAGCGGCCCACGTTTCACGTGAAACGGTCAGGCCTTCTCTACACTAAAGATTTAAAGCAATTACTGCGGCCTAAAGCAAATGGAGCCTGCAATTCGGGGCCCCGTCTATGCACAGCGCGGACATCACGGGCATGCCTTCAGCAAGCAGGGTCGCTCATGGAGCCGATTCAGGAGCCTTTGCGTATAACTCAGGCTTTGCGCCACAACAGGATCGCACGCTGAACGGTCTCGCGATCGCGCGAAAGCTCGTACGGCACGTTGGCGGCCAGCTCGAAGCCCGCTATTCGCCGGGCCGCGAGATCGGCAGCCTGACGCGGGCTCGCATAGAGCATCGCGAGACCGCCGCGCCGGAGCGCGGCTCTTGCCACGCCATGAAAATTGCCGGCATCGCCCAGCGCCCGGGTCGTTACGAGGTCGAAGGCGGGGGCGAAGCTCGATGGCGTC
>JBGPMT010000341.1:0-3355 GCA_041487135.1 Binataceae bacterium (SeqCode)
CCGCGGCGCTTAGCGGCCGCCAGCGCGACTACCTCATCGAGCGCCCGGCGCGCGACGCCCAATGCAAAACCCGCGTTCTCATTAGCGATAAAGCCGGGAAAGCCGAAGCGGTACAACGCGCCTCCCCGCTTGGGCGCGGTCTCATTGGGCAGCATATGCGTGAAATCTTCAGGTACGAACAAATCAGTGACCGCGTAGTCGCAACTGCCCGTGCCCTCCAATCCCATCACGTACCAGTTGTCTATAATCTCGGCTTGTTTGGCAGGGAAGACACAGAAGCGTATGTCGTGCGGACTGGTGCCACCCTCGATCATGCCGGGAACCGTGACATAGTCGGCATGGCGAATCCCGCTGCCGTACGACCATCGGCCGGTGAGCCGATAGCCGCCGCTGGTGGGCACCAGCTTTCCGGGTACGAAACCGCCGCCACCGCAGAAGGTCGGGTAACGATCGGGAGTGTAGATCTGCTCGGCGCCGGAATCAGGCAAGAAGGCGCCGCTGACTCCCATGGTCGCCGCGCCGACGAACAGCCACCATCCAGCCGCCGAGTCGACATACGATACCGCCTCGATCACATCCATCTGCGTCATCGGGTCGGCTTCCGCGCCGCCCAGTACAGCGGGCGTCTTCAGCGAGATAATGCCGGTGTCGCGCAGCGCTGCGACCGAGGCCGGCGGAAGGGTCCGGATTTTTTCCGCTTCTTCCGAGCCGGCCGCCAGGGTGTCGCGTATCTTTTCCACCTCGCGGAGCAGCGCTTTTCGCTTCTCCGTACGCTCTGCAGGGAATTTCGATCTGATCTCTCTCACGCCTTCCAGTTCCTTAATCTTGCCAGAGGTTTTTGGATGCGATCCTGGCGCCTTCAGCCAGCGCTTCGAGCTTCAGCCAGGCGACGGCCGGATCGCAGCCCGACCATCCGACGAAGGTCCCGAAACCGCAATCGGTCCCCGCGATCACGTTTTCCTTACCCACGATCCTGGCGAACCGCTCCAGGCGCTGGGCGACGAGCCGCGGATGCTCGACGTGGTTGGTGACGCTGTCGATCACGCCCGGAATCAGCGCCTTGCCGTCCGGCAGCTTGACCTCCTCCCACACCTCCCATTCGTGCGCATGCCGCGGGTTGGCGGCTTCGACATAAATGAACGAGGCTCGGGTCTTGAGCACCGGCTTGATGATCTCTCGCAGCTCGACATCGCGATGATGCGGGCCGGCATAGTTGCCCCAGCACAGATGTAACCGCATTTTGTCGGGCGGGATGTCGCGCGTGGCGTGGTTCAGCGCCTCGATGACGACCGGCACGTACTTGTGGAGGTCGACGGGGCCCGGACCGTCGGTGAAGCAATGGCCGGACATCGCGAGGTCGGGCGAATCGAGCTGCAGATCGAAACCGGCATCGACGATCGCCCGGTATTCGATCGCTAGCGCGTTGCTGGCCGCTTCGAGATAGGCTTCGAACGAAGGGTAGTAGCGATTCGGGAAATTGAAGGTGACATGTCCCGGCGTTACCGCGCAGATGAACGCGCCCTCGAGGCGGCCGTTGAGGGCGGTCTTAAAGTTGTCGATATCGGCCTGAATCGCGCTCCGATCGCGCAACTCGATCGGTCCGACCACGGTGGGCAGCAATACGTGCTGGCCGGCCTCGGTCGAAAATATGCGCTGCGCGACACCTGGAGCATCGGCGAGATCGGCGGCCTTGAATTCCGCCTTGTTCGCGAACCCGGTGTAGCGCTGCGCGACGTAGTTGCTGAAGCCGGGCTTGCTCATCTCGCCGTCGCTGATGAGATCGATCCCGATCTGGCGCTGCCGCGTCACGACCTCCGCGACCGCCTGCTTGATTCGAGCGCCTAGCTTCGCCTCGTCGACCGGCTTGCCATCGAGCTTGTCCCACATCATGCGGACCAGGTCGTCCGGGCGTGGCAGGCTACCGGCATGAGTGGTCCTAATCCGTCCTATACTGCGATCCATATGAATTTTTCGCCTCTTTTTCGCCTCTCCCGGATGCCTCCCGCCCCGCGGGCCCGATTACGTTTGCCTCTCCCGCGCCACGCCGTCAAGGCAACTTCACGCTCCACGATACCTCGCTTTGCCGACTCATCCCGGCTTGTATATCGTCAGCCGCGTAGCGATGTAAGAGCAATCCGCGATGCGCAAGTGGCTCTACGGCGTCGGAATTGGAGCGGTGGTCATCGCCGCCGCCGTGGCCTATGCGTTTTTCAACCTGAGTTCGATCGTCGCCGCCAACCGCGATCGGATCCTCAAACTCACCAGCGAGGCGTTGGGCCGCCCGGTTCGGGTCGAGCAGATGCGCGCGAGCATCGCGTGGGGTGTCTCGGTTGAAATCACCGGTCTCCAGGTTGCTGACGATCCATCTTTCTCGCAGCTTCCCTTCCTTACCGCCAACGAAGTCACGCTGCGCGTTCAGTTCTTCCCACTCATCGCGGGCCGCGCGAAGCTCCGCCAGCTCGACATCTTCCAGCCTGACATCCGGATCCTGCGAAATGCCCGCGGCGAATTGAACCTGAGCACGTTGGGCGGGAATGCGGGCGCGCCGCCGACGCAGGTACGGCCGGCCAAAAGCGTTTCCGCCCTGGCGGCGTTATCGATCAAGACGTTCAATATCGATGACGCGAATATTTTCTATAACGATCTTGCCCAGCAGGCGGCGCCGATCAAGCTTCACGGCCTCGACCTGAGCGTCTCGAATTTCCGTGCGTCCGCGCCGTTCGACGTCGATTTGAAGCTTGGCTTCCTCGGCCGCGGCAACCTCGAGGTAAGCGGAAAGGTCGGACCGCTTCTCGACCGGGGCAGGCTCCGCGTTGCGCGGTTGCCGGTCGATCTGAAGTTCAATCTCGGATCGGTTCAAATTGAGAAGCTCCGCAAACTGACCGAGGTCGGTGCGAGGATTCCGACGGCGCTCTCGATACCCGATCCGGTCTCGGTCGGCGGCACCCTCAAGGGCCCGCTCGCGAGGCTCGCCTTCGAAATCCGCACCGACCTGACGCAGCAACGGATCATCTACGCCGCGCTCTTCGACAAACCCGCCGGTGCCGCGATGACCCTCGCGGCGCGTGGCACGCGGACAGCGAGGAGGCTCGAAGCCGCATCCACGGAACTCAAGCTGGCGACGCTCGATCTCCGCGCGACCAAAATCTCAATCGAGCCGCCGGTTATCGACGCACACCTCGATACGAACAGCTTCGGCCTGGCCGAGGTTGCCGCGATGGTTCCGGCGGCCGCTCCGTACGGGATTTCCGGCAGCGGTGAAATCCACGGTGCGGCGAAATTCGCGGCCGGCAAGCCGAATTTCGACGGCACCGTGATACTGCGCCAGGTGGGACTCAAGTCGGGGCCGGCGAAG
>JBGPMT010000342.1:0-3351 GCA_041487135.1 Binataceae bacterium (SeqCode)
ACCTGCATCGCAACAAGCGCAGTATCACGCTCAATCTGAAGGAGCCGCGCGGACGCGAGCTGCTGCTAAAGATGGCCGCGAAGGCCGACGTGGTGGTCGAGAATTTTCGGCCCGGCGTCAAGCGGCGGCTCGGAATCGACTACCCAGCGCTGAGCGCGGTGAATCGCCGGATCATCCTGGCCAGCATCTCGGGCTTTGGCCAGGACGGGCCATATCGGGATCGTCCCGGCTTCGATCAGGTCGCGCAGGGGATGGGCGGACTGATGTCGGTTACCGGTCTGCCGGGGCAGGGACCGGTGCGCGCGGGGATTCCGCTCGCGGATCTCACCGCGGGAATCTTCTGCGCCTACGGAATCCTGGTCGCGCTGCTCGAGCGCGAGCAGTCGGGCGAAGGGCAATGGCTGCATACCTCGCTGCTGCAGGCGCAGATTTTCATGCTCGATTTCCAGGCCGCTCGCTGGCTGGTTGAGCGCGAGATTCCGGGCCAGGCCGGAAATAATCATCCGACTAGTATTCCGACCGGCGTCTTTCCCACCGCTGACGGGCATATCAATATCGCGGCGAGCGGACGGAGGATGTGGGAGAAGCTGGCCGGCGTGCTCGAAGCGCCGGAGCTGCTCGCGCATCCCGATTATGATACCGGCGCGAAGCGTTCGGCGAATCGCGACGCGCTCAACCAGGAACTCGGTGAGCGGCTGCGCGCCCGGACCAGCGCCGAGTGGGTCGAGATCCTGAACGCGGGGGGCGTGCCGTGCGGCCCGATCTATTCAATCGATCAGGTGTTCGCGGATCCGCAGGTGAGGCACCTGGCGATGGCTCAGCCGGTCGAATCGCGGGTGCTGGGCAGAATCGAGCTGGTGGGCCAGCCGATCACGATGTCGCGCACGCCCAGCGTGCTGGTTGAGCCGCCCCCGGAGCGCGGCGAACATACTGACCAGGTGCTCGCCGAATTGGGTCTTGACCAGGCCGAAATCGACTCACTGCGCCGCGATAAAATAGTCTGACGTTCCGATAATTGACTCACTCGATTAATTTCCGCCGAAACTTAAGGTCGATAGCAAATATAGCGGCTGCCAGCCTCTATATAGCTGCTCGTCTGGCAGTTAAATCCGGGTGTTGCTAAACCGGATTTCAGATGATAGCAATAACGGATTCTCAGTAACGCCCACGGATTTGCCGAAAGAGGAATATCTCAAGATGCCACGTACTTCCCGAAATAGTTTCGACTCCGCCCTCGGACAGCTACAGAAGCAGGCCCGCGGGCTGCTCATCGGCCTGCGCAACGAAATTCGCGCGACAGAGGCTGAGCTCGAGCGATTGCGGAGGGAAGAATCGAAGCTTTCATCCCTTGCCGGGCAGACCCGCGACGGCGTGCCTGCCGCGTCACGCGGCCGAACCCGAAAAGGCGGGCGGATAAACTGGACCGGCGTATTGCAGCTGATGCCGAAGCAGTTCAAGGCGTCGAACGTGCGTGGTGTGCGCGGCCTGAAGGCCAAGCGTTCGTCGGAGATTTTCGCCGCCATCACTCGCTGGGTAGAAGCGGGTGCGGTCAAGCGGCGCGAGCGCGGAGTTTACGAGCGGATCAAGGCCTAGTCGCTTTCCTGTTTGCTCGTTGGATCTGGGAAATGCGTTCCAGGGGACGGCTTCGCCCGTGGCGGAGCCGTTCCGGCATTAACGAGAGCGAGTAGTCAGATCGATGCAGCAGTCCTGATGGTCAGCGCGCGACGATGCAGCCTGGTATTGATCGGAATTACTTCGAACGGGATCATCGGGCGACGTAGATGCCGTTCGCAAATGTAAACGGGATCGAGCTCTACTACGAAGAGCATGGCGAAGGCCCCGCGTTGGTATTCGCGCACGGCGCTGGTGGCAACCATCTGAGCTGGTGGCAGCAAGTGCCGGCGTTTTCGAAGCAGTTCAGATGCATTACCTTTGACCATCGCGGATTCGGCTTCTCGCGCGAGACGCCGCAGGGCCCCGGACCAAAGGCTTTTGCCGATGACCTTCGCGGGCTGCTGGATCACCTGAAGATCGAACGCGCGGCACTCGCATCGCAATCCATGGGCGGATGGACTTCGCTGGGTTTTACCTGCTCGGCCCCGGAGCGCGTCAGCGCGCTGGCGCTGTGCGATACCATGGCGGGAGTGGACGACCCGGAGGTGATCGAGGAGATGAAGCTGCACGGGGCGCCGACAGGCGGACTCGGAGAGGTCCTGACCCGCGTTTACGCCAAGGACTTCGCGCAGCGCGAGCCGGCCAAGGCTTTCCTCTACCGTCAGATTTCGGCGCTCAATTTGCACGTACCTCCCGACCTGGTGCCGGCCATGATGAACCTCAGGCATCGGGTCGACCCGGTGATCGAGAAGCGCATCCCGACGCTGATTCTGGTCGGCGAGCAGGACGCGCTGACGACGCCGCAGCTTATGGAGCTCATCGCACGCCGTATTCCGCACTCGCGATTCCTCAAGATCCCCGGCGCAGGGCATTCGGTCTATTTCGAGAAGCCCGAGGAGTTCAATCGCGCGCTGATGGAATTCCTGCGCGACGCCGCGGTGACTAGATAACGGTTTTTCTCCGGCCGGCCGAAACGGCGCCGGGCGATCGTCGTTGAATCTCGCCGGGCGCTCTAGAAGCCGCTCGAACGAGAGTCCCCGGACATTTCATTCTGCATCACAACGATGCAGCAATTTGCATTGTCGACGCCGACTCACCCCGGAAAGATTGCGTTTTTACCCGGAGACTTTTCGGGCACGCTAGCTGCTCCCTCAGGCTGGCCATGCTCGACGCAATTTTCGTCGCGGCCACGTTTCTGTTCTTCGCTATCGCTCTCGCCTATGTCTGGGGATGCACAAAACTATGACGCCCTGGGAATTGATCATGGGTTCGATAATGGCCGCCGGGCTGACGGGCTACCTGGTCTACGCGATGCTGCGCCCCGAGAAGCTCTAGGAGACCTCACTGCCAGTGTTGAGCGACGCATTAGTTCAAGTGGGGTTGTTCTTTGTCCTGGTCACCGTGGCGAGTGTGCCGATGGGGCTCTACATGGCCCGCGTCTTCTCCGGCCACAAAACTTTCCTCGATCCGGTACTGCGGCCGCTCGAACGCGCCATCTATCGGCTCTGCGGCGTTTATCCTGGAACCGAGCAGACCTGGGTCGAGTACGCGATTTCGATGCTGCTGTTCAGCGCCGTTGGGATGCTGGTTTTGTACGGCATCGCGCGGCTCCAGTATTTCCTTCCGCTCAACCCGCAGGGGATGGCAGGCGTGGCGCCAGACCTGGCGTTCAACACGGCCGCCAGCTTTACCACCAACACCAACTGGCAGGCGTACGCCGGCGAGTCGACCATGAGC
>JBGPMT010000343.1:0-3346 GCA_041487135.1 Binataceae bacterium (SeqCode)
AATAGAAGCCGGCGGTGACGAGCGGACTCTCGCCGGCTCCCAGCGCCGCAATCGTGCCATCCGCCTCGACCGAGGCGAACAGCGGCCGCCGGTCGCCGCGCCATCGCACTAGCGCCAGTGCGCCGTCGTAGCGATCGGATCTGTCCGGCTCGGTGAGGGCGGCGGCGGCCGCCGCAAAGCGATCGAGCTCGGATTGCGCCACGATAGAATCGACGGTGGCGAGGAGAAAGCGGTCGGTCACGAGCCGCTCGGCCAGCGCGAACAGCGATTCCATCGAGTTCGACGTATCGCGCACGCAGAGCTCAAGATGCGCCGGGACCGCGATTCCACGCGCCGCGAGCATCCGGGCGCTCTCGGAATTCACGATCGCCACTATCGAACGCGCGCCTGCCGCTTTAAGCGCGCCCGCCTGCCGCAGCAGCATCGGGAGTCCGCCGACCGCGACTATCGGCTTGGGAATCGGACCGACCGCCGGACGCAGACGCTCGCCGGCGCCGGCGGCGAGGATCGCGCCGTCAAAGAGCGTCACCACGCCAACTCTCGCAGCTCTGCGATCGAGCGGATTATGTAGTCGGCCGGTATTTCGCCGAGTTCGGGTTCATGGCCCTGCCAATCCTCGGGCGGCGAGGTCCGCAGCCATACCGTGCGCAATCCCAGCCGGCGGGCGGGCGCGAGGTCCTTGTCGACCGAGTCACCGACCATCGCGGCGTCGCGCGGGCCGACCCCGAGCTCGCGCAGCGCGATCATGAAGATGCCGGCGTCGGGCTTGAAGATACCGGCGGCGGACGAATCGACTACCACGTCGACGAAGCGGTCGAAGCCGCATTCGGCGAGTATCACCGGCAGATTGCCGTAGAAATTGGAGACCACGGCAATTCGATGGCGTTCATGGAGCGCGGCCAGCAGCTCGCGGGTGTCGGCGATCGTCGCCCGGGATTCCTCAATAAAGCCAGCGCTGATCGTTCGGGTCAGATGGAGGCGCGCAGCGTCGGTCGCGAGCCGGGATTTCGGAAGATCCGCGGCGCCGAATTCGGCGAGCCAGTCGAGCTGATGGCGAACCAGGAATTCGACGATCTCCGCCAGGGCATAGCGCTTAAGCTCGCTCGTCTGCCGGTAGCCGAGCGCGGTGGCATGGCTGTACGCCGGGTCGAGGCGATCGCGGTCGAGCTCGAATCCCACCGCGCGATACTGGTCGACGAAGCGGTCGAGCCAGTGCCGCGGAACATCCAGCGTACCGCCGAAATCCAGCAGCAGCGCGAAAGGCGTACTCACGATGAGGGCATTCTAACAGCCGGCTGGCGTCATAGACAGAAACCGGCCGAAACCCGGCCGTTTGGCCGACGATTTAAAGCGACGATCATGCGGACGTCATCCGATCGCAGTCGCGGAGCCGGAATCATCCGAACCCCCGTTGACAAACCTGTTTCACTCGCCTTGACTATGACGGACCGCTCGGTCAAGAAGCTGAGGACGTAGTCATAACCCGGATTTCACCTCTAAAAACCGTCCAAAAAACCGTCCAAAAATTGAATGCCTTGATTCAGACTGCACTGATCACCGCACCCGATCACGGAACCGTAACGATCTTCGGCCGCCCGCTACTCGAGCGCCTGATGATTCTCTGCGAGCGCGCCGGCGTTAAGCGCTTCGTTATCGAGTCCGACCCGGCCGGGCGCAGCGGGCTCGCGAGCGCGATGGGCCGGTTCGCCGGGCGCCCCGAAGTCACCCTGGTGGAATCGTTATCCCCGTTCGTCCAGCACCAGGCGGGCCTTTCAGAGAGCGAGCCCTGCCTGATGCTGGCCGGCAACCTGGTCGCGAGCCGCCTGCAAATCGAGACCGTGATGGCGCGCTCGAGTGAAGCGGCGCGCGAAGTGATCTGCGTTCGCAATGGCGGCGGAGAGGCCGCCATAACCGCCGGACCGCTGAGCCTGCTGCTCACGCGGCCCCACGGCCGTCCGCTCCCCTGCCCGGCCAACCGTTATCTGCCGTTCGCGCTCAACGGCCGCCCGGCAGATCCCGCCAGCGCCGAGACTCGGCTGGCGCGCGCGCTGCGCTTCGAGACCCTGGGTAGCGACGGCCTCCTCGCCCGCCTGCTCGACCGGCATCTCTCATGGCGTATCAGCCGCCGCCTCGCCCGCACCTGGATCACTCCGAACCAGGTGACGCTGGCCAATACGGCGCTCGGCCTGAGCGCGGCCCTGATGTTCGCGTCGGCCGGCTACTGGTGGCGCCTGCTGGGCGCGATCCTGTTCCTGTTCTCGATCGTGCTCGACGGGGTCGACGGCGAAGTGGCGCGGCTCAAGATGGCTGAGACGAAGTTCGGCGGGATGTTCGACAAGGTGACCGACAACCTGGTCAACGTGGCGGTCTTTGCCGGGTTGATAGTCGGATGCTACCGGAGCAGCGGCAGCGTCGCCTACTTCTACCTGCTCGCGATCATGCTGGCCGGGTTCGGCTTTTGCGCGATTTCGGTGGCCCGCGCCTTCAAGGTTTCCGGTCCCGACGCGGAGGCATGGATCGGCAAGGTCGATCGCATCGCCGGGCGCGATTTCGCGTATCTGCTGGTGATTCTCGCGCTCATCGACCGGCTGGCTATCTTTGCCTGGACAGCCGCATTTGGTACTTACGTCTTTGCCCTGGGACTATGGTGGTTGACCGATCGCCGCCTGCCGCAAGCGGAGCGCGATGCGCCGCCGCCTGAGGCCTGCGCGATCGCGGAGGAAGTATGAAGAAGCCTCGTATCCTGCTGGTCCAGCCCACGACCGTTCATCTCGACGGCACGCCGCACAAGACGCGCTGGCGTCTGATCATGGGTCTGATGATCCCGCTGATGGCGGGGCTCACGCCGCCCGAGTACGACGTGACGCTGGTCGACGAGCGGCTCGAGGATCTCGACTTCGACGGCGGATGGGACCTGGTCGGGATGACCACCACCATCGGCGCCTCGCTGCGCGCCTACCAGCTCGGCGATGAATTTCGCAAGCGCGGCATCCCGGTCGTGATGGGCGGCTTTCACGCCACGCTCCAGACCGAGGAGGCGCTCAAGCATGCCGACGCCGTCGTGCAGGGCGAGGCCGACCTGGTATGGGCGGGACTGCTGCAGGATTGGCGCGACGGCAAACTCAAGCGCGTCTACAAGGCCGACAAGCTTCACGATCTCAAGAACCTGCCGCGCCCGCGCCATGAGCTGCTAAAGCTCAGCCGCTACCTGTTCAAGGCGGTGCCGGTGCAGGCCAGCCGCGGATGCCCCTATCGCTGCTCATTCTGCGAGATTCCGGTCTTCTACAACGGCAGCTACCGCACCCGCCCGATCGGCGACATCATCGAAGAGATCCAGCAGAGCATC
>JBGPMT010000344.1:0-3286 GCA_041487135.1 Binataceae bacterium (SeqCode)
ATTGCGGGGAATCCCGCAGGATCTCGATGATGCGCCGCGGGGTGAGAGGAAATTCGTCGATCGTGACGCCGAAGGGCGCCAGCGCATTCTCGACCGCGGCGATGATCGCGGCCGGCGCGGGAATCGTGCCGCCCTCGCCCGCCCCTTTCACGCCCAGCGGATTAATCGGCGTCGGCGTATGCAGGTGGACGATTTCGACCGGCGGCACCGACGCCGCGGTCGGGAGCATGTAGTCGGCGAAATTCGCGGTCAGCGGCTGCCCTTCCTCGTCGTAAGCCATCAGCTCGAACAGTGCATTGCCGATCCCGTGCGCGACGCCGCCCTGGATCTGACCCTCGACGATCAGCGGATTGATGATATTGCCGCAGTCGTGCGCGACGACATAACGCACGATCCGCACCATCCCGGTGTGAATGTCAACCTCGACCTCGACCACGTGGGTGCCATTGCAGAAGGTCGACGCGCTCGGCACGAAGCTGACGGTCGAATCGAGGCCGGGGCTGATTCCGCGCGGCATCCATCCGCCCAGCCGCGCGCCGGACAGCGAGTCCGCGAACAGTTCCTTCAGACTGACGCCGGCGCCGGGATCGCCCTTGAGATGGACGCGGCCGCCGGACAGTTCAAGATCATCCTCGAGCGCTTCGAGATCCTGGGCCGCGAGCTTCAAGAGCTTGCGCCGCACCTCGCCCGCCGCCATATGCACGGCCGAGCCGGCGTTGGCGCCCGAACGGCTCGACACGGTGCCGACGCCCATCGCGATCGTGCCCGTGTCGCCGCAGGTGACCGAGATATGCTCGAGCTTCACGCCAAGTTGATCGGCGCAGACCTGGGCGAGCGTGGTCTTATGACCCTGCCCCTGCGGACTCGAACCGCTGTAGACCACGATTTTGCCGGTCGGCAGCACCCGGACGGTCGCGGCCTCGAAGGGCCCCAGCCCGGTACCCTCGACGAAGTTCGCGACGCCGATTCCGAGGTAGCGGCCAGCCGCGCGCGCCGCTTTCTGGCGCGCGGCGAAGTTGGCGTAATCGGAAAGCTCGAGCGCCTGCGCCTGGCAGGCCGGGTAATCGCCGCTGTCGTAGGTGACGGTCTCGCCATGGCGGTACGGCAGTCCCAGCGAGTAGGGCATCTGATCGGGCTGAATGAAATTGCGCCGGCGCAACTCGGCGCGATCGATACCCAGGCCGTCCGCCGCGCGGTCCATCATCCGCTCCATCGCGAACACGCCCTGGATTCTCCCGGCGCCGCGCACCACCGCATTCGGCACGGTGTTGGAGAAGGTGACGACGACCTCGAGCCGTAGATTCGGGATGATATACGGGCCGTGCATCGTGGCGGCCGCGGTATGCGGCGCGATTATTCCGATCGGCAGGTAGGCGCCGTTGTCGTGCAGCATCGAGCCGCGCACGCCCTGGATTTTGCCGCCGGCGTCGAATGCGATCTCGACGTCCCAGAACTGGTCGCCTTCGCGCGTGGTCGAAAGAAAATGCTCGCGCCGATCTTCGAGCCATCGGACCGGCGCCCCGAGCATCTCGGCCGCCACCGCCACCACGCCCTCTTCGGCATAGAACGGCGCCTTGGGCCCGAAGCCGCCGCCCACGTCGGGCGCCACCACGCGAATCGTTTCGAGGCTGCGATCGAGCATCTGCGCGAGCACGCGCTGATTGTTGTGCGGCGCCTGGCACGACGACCAGACGGTGAGCCGGCCGTCGATCGGATCGACGATCGCCGCCGCCGCCCGCCCCTCCATCGAGCTGGCGCTCCCGCGATGGGTCCGGAGCGAAACGCCGAAGACGTGCGGCGCCGAGCGAAACGCCGCATCGACATCGCCCTTGGCCAGCGCGAGCTTGCACGCCACGTTGTCGGCGGCCTTGAGGCGCACCCGGGGCGAGCCGGGCTTGAGCCCCGCGCGGCCGTCGCCGACCGCGGCCAGCTCCTCGTAGTCCACCTCGATCAATTCGGCCGCGTCTTCGGCCAGGTAGCGATTTTCGGCCACCACCGCGGCCACGGTCTGTCCGACGTAGCAGACCTCGTCATGCGCGAGCAGCGCCTGGGTGACGTCGCCCTCCGATTCATAGGCGGTCTTGACCACCCGCGGGATCACCGAGCCCATCGGGATCGAGGCGCGGGCGCTGGGGCGAAGATCGGTCCAGGTGAGCACCGCGCGTACGCCCGGCAGAGCGCGGGCGCGGCTGGTGTCGATCGAGCGAATCAGCGCATGGGCGTAGGGGCTTCTAAGGAACGCGACGTGCAGCATCCCGGGAATCTTGAGGTCGCCGACATAATTTCCCCGGCCGGTGAGGAGCGCCACGTCTTCGGTCCGTTTGACGCGCGCTCCCATCTCCCTGGCGCCCATCCAAATTGCTCCTGATGAGGATTCGGACCGCCGCCAGGCGGCCCGGCAAGCCCGGACGATATCAGGCCGACGCCGGACTAGTGAAGCGATACGGCGGGCGGCGCCGGGCGTCAATTTGCGTCGTCGCGGCGCCGCTTACTAGAATCATCACGGAAGAAGGTGGCATCGGTGAAGGCACCATCGATCATCATCGGTTATCGAGCCCGGCGCGCCACCGTGCTCGGACTCGCGGGCGCGCTCTGTCTGGGCGGCCTCGGATGCGCCGTGGCGCCGGCGCCGCTCCCCTCCACGCCGCACGTGGTGGCGACTCCGCAGTCCGGGAGCGTGAACGTAGCGGTGCAGTCAGGAGCGCCGATCGGCCCGGTAACCCCGGTCTACGTCTCGATCGCCAACGGCACCGACATCCCGCGGGTCGTCGCTCCCGATCAGGTCTTTGCTTTGAACGAGGTGGGTGAGCGGGTCGCACCAATCCCGACCGGCGAGGCGGCGCGAGAGGCGGGCGGCGCGGGCGAGCTCAAGGCGGCGCTGGCGAGCGGCGCGGTGAGTACCGGTGTCGGCGCGGGAGTCGGGGCCGGACTCGGCGCTGCCGCCGGCTCGGCCTTCGGCGCGGCCGGCCAGGGTGCGCTGCTGGGCGGCGCTATCGCGGGGGCCCAGGCGATGTTCTCGGGTGTTACCAGCGGGATGCAGGCCTCGCATAGCCAGGCAAATCAGCAGATCAATTCGTTGTCGCTCAAGCATGGCAAGGTCTATCGCGGCTTCACGCAGAGCGGCTATGTCTTCTTCCCCAAGGGCACCTATACGGATCTCGAGGTCGTGCTGGTGAACCAGGAGACCGGCGACACCGAGGATATCAAGACGCCCTGGCGTTGATGCGCGAGAGAATCACCGGTGAGATTTGCCGTCGCGGCTCCCTGCTACGTCGACTTCTATAAG
>JBGPMT010000345.1:0-3281 GCA_041487135.1 Binataceae bacterium (SeqCode)
GATCCCGCCCGAGTCGGCCGAGCATACGGTCGTCCGCACCTACCTGGATTGGCTCACGAGCGTGCCGTGGAGCGTGACGAGCACCGATAATCTGGACATCAAGCACGCGCGCCAGGTACTGGACGAGGATCACTACGACCTCGAGAAGGTCAAGGAGCGCATCCTCGAATTCCTGGCGGTGCGCAAGCTCAAGCAGGATACCAAGGGGCCGATCCTGTGCTTCGTCGGCCCGCCGGGCACCGGCAAGACCTCGCTCGGCCGTTCGATCGCGCGGGCGCTGGGACGCAAGTTCGTGCGGCTCTCGCTCGGCGGCATCCGCGACGAGGCGGAGATCCGGGGCCATCGGCGCACCTATATCGGCTCGTTGCCGGGCCGCATCATCCAGGGAGTTCGCAACGCCGGCACCAGGAACCCGTTGTTCATCCTGGACGAGGTCGACAAGCTGGGAGCAGACTTCAGGGGCGATCCCGCCTCGGCGCTGCTCGAGGTGCTCGATCCCGAGCAGAACAACACTTTTTCCGACCATTACCTGGACGTGCCGTTCGATCTCTCAGCCGTGTTGTTCATCACCACCGCCAACATCCTCGACACGATTCCCGCGCCGCTGCGCGACCGGATGGAGGTGCTGGAGCTGCCGGGATACACCGAGGAGGAGAAGCTCCAGATCGCCGAGCGGCATCTGGTGCCGAAGCAGCTGCGGGAGAATGGCCTTGAATCGTTTAAGATCGAATTCCCGCTCGAGACCATGGCGGAAGTGATTCACAGCTATACGCGCGAGGCGGGGCTGCGCAACCTCGAGCGCGAGATCGCGCGCATCTGCCGCAAGATCGCCCGCTCGATAACCGAGGGTGAGCAGCCGCCCGAGCGGATTAGCCTCGAGAGCCTCAACAAGTATCTCGGTTCGCCGAAGTTCTTCTCCGAGGTCGCGGAGGGCGGGCAGGAGCCAGGCGTCGCGACCGGACTCGCATGGACGCCCAACGGCGGCGACATTCTCTTTATCGAGAGCACCCGGATGAGCGGGCAGAAGGGGCTGACCTTGACCGGCTCGCTGGGCGACGTGATGAAGGAGTCGGCGCAGGCGGCGCTTTCCTACGTGCGATCGCGCGCCGAGCGCCTCAATATCCCGCCCGACTTCTTCGAAAAGTCGGATATCCACGTGCATATCCCCGCAGGCGGAATTCCGAAGGATGGACCGTCGGCCGGGGTGACGGTCGCGGCTTCGCTGGCCTCGCTGCTGAGCGGGCGTCCGGTGCGCTCGGACGTCGCGATGACCGGCGAGATCACGTTGCGCGGCAAGGTGCTGCCGGTCGGCGGCGTCAAAGAGAAGGTGCTGGCGGCGCGCCGGGCCGGTATCAAGACGGTTATTCTGCCGCGCCGCAATGAGAGCGATCTCGAGGATATTCCTGCCGAAGTAAGGAACGAGATGAAGTTCATCTTCGTCGACACGGTTGACGAGGTGCTCAAAGCCGTATTGCAGCCGCCGGCCGATCACGAGGCGGCCGGGGAACCGTCGCGGGGGGCGGAGCGCAGCAGCACGGTCTTGAACTGATCGATCGGTTGCACACGGTGGCGCCGATCTGTTTCAATCGCGCCTTTACCGGACAAGAAGTGGGATTTTCGAGGATGATAGGGCGGAGTCGCCCCTATCGTCTTGATGGTCTCCATTGTGATATAACCAGCCAAGGTTGGCGGATGCGCGATAATTCCGCCCAATGAGAAGCGTTTTGCTATGCCCCGAGCTGAGAGATGCCTGAACTGAGAAAAGATCCGGTCGTCGGCCGCTGGGTTATCATGGCGACCGAACGCAGCAAGCGACCCTCCGATTTCGTCAAGGAGCGTGAACCACGCAAGGGCGGCCCCTGCGTCTTCTGCTATGGGATGGAACATCTGACTCCCCCCGAGGTGCTCTCTTATCGCGACAACGGCAGCGGCCCCAACCAGCCTGGATGGCGCGTGCGCACCGTGTCCAACAAGTTTCCGGCGCTCAGGATCGAGGGGCCTTCAGGACGTCGCGGCGAGGGACTTTACGACCTGATGAACGGCATCGGCGCCCACGAGGTGATCATCGAGGTTCCCGATCACGATCGCGCGATGGCCGACTTCGAGGCGCACCAGATCGAGGAAGTGCTCTGGATGTACCGCGAGCGTGTGCTCGATCTCTCCAAGGACGACCGCTTCCGCTACGCCATCGTGTTCAAGAATCACGGCGCCGAGGCCGGCGCCAGCCTCGAGCATCCGCACTCCCAGCTAATCGCGCTGCCGATCGTGCCGCTCAGCGTTCAGCAGGAGCTGCGGGGCGCAAACGGATACTACGGCGTCAAGGAGCGCTGCATTTTCTGCGATGTCGTGAGCCAGGAGAGCCGCGACGGCCAGCGGGTGATCTTCGAGAACGAGCGCTTTATCGCCGCCAGCCCCTTCGCCGCGCGCTTCCCGTTCGAGCTCTGGATACTGCCCAAGGAGCACGGCTCGCATTTCGAGCGGGCCTCGGCGGCCGAGTATCGCGACCTCGCGCAGGCGCTCAAGGCGGCCCTCGGCGCGCTCAAGGCGGCGCTCGACGATCCGCCGTTCAACTACATCATCCACTCGGCGCCCTTGCGCGAAGCGGGCAGCAACCACTATCACTGGCATGTTGAGATCACGCCCGCGCTGACCAAGGTGGCGGGTTTCGAGGTGGGTACCGGCTTCTACATAAATCCGGTGCCGCCCGAGACCGCCGCGACTCATCTGCGCGCCGTGCTGAACGGCGCTGAGCCCGCCCACCTGCAGCAGGCTCAGACGGGTTGAGGCCGGGGTATTCCCGGCATTGGACCGCAGGCTACCCCGGCGAGCCTGCCGATGGCGAATCAGAGGCTTCCAGATCACCTGCTCGACCTGCTGCTCGGTGACAGGCTGGCGCGGCGCAAGCTGCCGAAGCCCTCAAAGCAGGGTTCGGCCGGGCCGCACAAGCAGGCGAAGCCTCCGCCTTCGCTCAAGCCGCGGCATCCCGCGAAACCGCGCAAGCCCGCGAACTCGCGGATCCCGGTCAAATCCGCCAAGCTCGGCAAGCCACCGAAGAGGGCGAGGTCCTTCGCCAACGGCAAGCCGCGGGCCAAGAGCCCGGCGCGGCCCGTGGTCGCCAAGCCGACCGGCGCCGCGAACGGCGTGGCGCCGGCTCCAATCGAAACGATCGAAGTTTCACCTCGGGAATCTGGTTCGATGAGAATTGCAATCGTTGCCGCAGAAATCACGCCATGGGCGAAAGTCGGCGGCTTGGCCGACGTCGTCGGCGCGCTGCCCAGAGC
>JBGPMT010000346.1:0-3280 GCA_041487135.1 Binataceae bacterium (SeqCode)
CGTCGCCGCGACCGACATGGCTCTGGTACTCGGCTACGACCCGGTGGACCCAAGGGCAATCGAAATAATCGACCAGCCCGACGGACCCAAGGGCATCATGAACATGTACAACCGGACCGAGTCCTACAAGCCGATCTACAAAAACGACATCGCCAGCATCCAGACCCCGGGCAAGAAGCAATACTACGTGCGGACCTCGATGTTCGTGCCGGGCGTGCTGCTGGTCGAGCACTGGCCGGCCGCGAACGTGGCGCAGTACGAGTTCTACGTGCCGATCGACGACAAGACCCATGAGTATTGGGAGATCATCGTCAGTCATTGCAACAGCGAGGAAGATCGCAAGGAAGCCGAGTTTCGCTACACGAGCTTTTTCGAGCCGCTCGGGCTCTACGATTTCAACAATCGCGATCTCTTCGCGCGCGAGGCGATGGAGGACTTCTACCGGGATATGGGCGGCTGGGACGAAGAGCAGCTATGCAAGACCGACGCGATCGTCGTTGGATGGCGCAAGCTGGCGGCGCGCTTCAACCGCGGGATTCAGGAGCCGCCCGGACAACGCGGCTGATTCCGGCCTGCGGCAGTTCTACAAAAGGCGATCGGGAGGGTATTTCGATGGCGCGGACGGAAGAGATCATCCAGGAAGCGGCACGCAAGTATCGCAACTGGGGCAAGTGGGGTGCCAACGATCAACTCGGCACGCTCAACTACATCACCAGCGAAAAGATCATTGAAGCGTCGCGGGTGGTGCGCCAGGGCAAGGTCATCTCGCTGGCGCTGCCGTTCGATGATAAGGGCCCGCAGACCGGGGCGTGGGGCCGCGTGAATCCGGTGCATACCTTCGTGCTGACCGGCACTGACGCGGCGGCCGGCAAGCAGGATATGCCGCACGGGATCGGCGCGGCCGACGACTTCGTCTCGATGTTCCTGCAGTGCGGCACGCAATGGGACGCGCTCGCCCATATCTACGACCACGCCAAGATGTGGAACGGTTACGACGCCGCGCGCGTCACCAGCCGCGGCGCCGAGCTCAACGGCATCGAGCACATGGCCAGCCGCATCGTGACGCGCGGCGTGCTGCTCGACATCGCGCGCTTCAAAGGCGTCGAAGCGCTGAAGCCCGGCTACGCGATCAGCGAAGAGGATCTCACGCAGTGCGCGGCGCGCGAGAAGGTCAAGATCGGCCGCGGCGACGCCGTACTGATCAGGACCGGGCAGCTCGGCCATGGCAAGAAACACGGCTGGGGCACGTTCGCGGCTGGCGACGCGCCGGGGCTTTCGTTTTACACCGCTGGCTGGCTCCATCGGACGGAGATCGCGGCGATCGCGAGCGATACCTGGGGATGCGAGGTGCGGCCCAACGAGCTGCCCGATGCCTTCCAGCCGCTGCATCAGGTGATGATTCCCAACATCGGGCTGCTGGTGGGCGAAATCTTCGATCTCGAGGCGCTCGGCGAGGATTGCACGGCCGACGGGGGTTACGAATTCATGTTCGTCGCGCCGCCGCTCCCGATCACCGGCGCGGTAGGCTCGCCGGTGAATCCGCAGGCCATCAAGTAGCGCCGCCCGGTCCGCGCTCAGGCCGCCTGCGTGCGGCCCGCGGCGCTGCGCGACTCGATCATCTGGCGCATCCGGATCGATGCGGCGTCGAGATTGATATTGATCGTCCGCGCGCCGGGGTTCTCCAGCATCGCGCGCTGTTGCGCCTCGATGATGATCTGGTCCTCGGCGAAAATCCGGTTGACGGTCGCCTGCAGGTCGCCGGTGAGCGCCTGGTCGTCGATCGCGAAATCGCGCGCCAGCGACCAGAAGTACCAGCAGGTGGTCGCGGTCGCGGGCGTGAGCGAGTTCATTTGACGCCCGGTGATGCCCCTGGCGCGATTGCCCTCCGGCGCCCCGCTGTTGGCCTCCGCCACGCCGACATCCAGCACCACGTTGCAGGGCGGAACGAATTTCACGATCTGCCAGCGATCGCATCGGCCCCGGTAGCCGCGCGCCCGCTCGATCATGCTGCTCCAGAATGGCGCCGGTTGATGGTCGAGTATCCAGCGCGAGACCGTCACGCTGTCCGCGTCCGAGGTGGTCTCGATCGGCGTGCCCGGGATCAGGTCATGGCCGAGCGTGGTCGGATGAATGTAGGTTTCGTGGGTGAGGTCGAGCAGGTTGTCGATCACCAGCCGATAATCGCACGCCATCGGCAGCATGTCGCCGGCAAACGCCCATCCGGGCGCGTCGTTCCAGTGCAGGTCGGGAACCTGGGCGGGGTCGGCCAGCGCGGGATCGCCGATCCATAGCCAGATCAGACGATAGCGCTCGACCACCGGATAGCTGCGCACGCGCGCACGCGCGCCCGGCTTTTGCTGGCTCGGGATGCGCACGCATTGGCCGCTGCGATCGAACGTCAGGCCATGATAGCCGCAGACCAGCAGGTCACCCTCGACCCGCCCGTGCGACAGCGGGAGCAGCCGATGACAGCAGAGGTCTTCGAGCGCGGCCGGTGTGCCGTCGCCGAGACGGTAGAGCACCACGGGATGATCGCAAATCCGGCGGCCCATCGGCGCCTGCCCCAGCTCGCTGCCCCATGCCGCCGCATACCATGCATTGTGCATGAACATTGCGCGATCCTCCCTGACTACCGATCTTTCTGATCGAGCGCGCGCGCGCTGTCAAGCGTGCCGGAACTTCCGGACTGCGAGGCCCGCGAGCAGGCGGCTTAGGGCATAGACGATGCTGGTCATGTCGAAAGGGGCACCAGAATGAAATATTTCATCCTTACTGCCTGACCCCAATGTCGGGTTATGTGGGCTGGGGGCTTCGTGGCTGCATATTTGTGCGCCGCCTGGAGCTTTTATGGAGTTTCGTCGTGACCGCGCATATATCCGTACCGATGAACAGCAAGGAGATATTCCAGCATGAGGTTGTTGATGCTAGCCCGACCGGATATGAGCGGGCCGGAAGTCAAGGCGTGGCAAAGATTCCTTAGCTCCGAGTACCTTTATGGTGGCCCGATTGACGGCGACTTCGACGAAGCCGTGGCAGAGGCCACGCGCAAATACCAGAAACAACGGGGACTTGAGCCCGACGGGGTACTCGGCGCCAAGACCATCGAGCACGCTTTGCGGGAGGGTTTCAGGCTGCCCGCCGACAGCGGAGATCCGCACTATGTCGCCGCCGGTAACGTGGTACTGTCGATGGAGGCGCGTACGGCTTTGGAGCACATCGCGGACAAATATTATAGCGAGACCGGCGCAGTGTTGTACGTTGACAGCGGCACGCGCACACC
>JBGPMT010000347.1:0-3266 GCA_041487135.1 Binataceae bacterium (SeqCode)
GCTGCTCAAGGTCAAAACCGCCAACACCTCTTCGCTCGAAAAACTCATCCGGACGATTCGCCTGATCGAAGGCGTGGCGCGCACCGAGACCATGGTCGTGCTGTCGACCCACACCGAGCGCAACCAGATTGTGGTTACCAACCGCGAGCCGCAGGGCGCCGGCAATGGCCGCACGCATCGCCATGGCGCCCGCAAGTCCGAAGCTGCGGTTCCGCCGAAGGGGGACAGCCATGCATAACTTCTCGGGTCTTCCCGCCCCTGTCGGTCTCTATGATCCGGCCCACGAGCATGACGCCTGCGGGGTCGGGTTTGTGGTCAATATCCGCGGCGAGCGCTCGCACGATATCGTGGTGAAAGGCATCCGGATTCTCGAAAACCTCGAGCATCGCGGGGCCTGCGGATGCGATCCCGAGACCGGCGACGGCTCCGGTCTGCTGATGCAGCTCCCGCACGAATTTTTCCAGCGCGAAGCGGACAAACTCGGCTTCGCACTGCCCGCGCCCGGCGAGTACGGCGTCGGCCAGGTGTTCCTGCCGCTCGATCCCGTCAAACGCGAGGCCTTCGAAAAAATCTTCGAAAGGATCGTTGGCGAGGAAGGGCAGCGGTTTCTCGGCTGGCGCTCGGTGCCGATCGTGGAGAGCAGCTGCGGGCGCATCGCGCGGCGCGCGATGCCCGCGATTCGCCAGATTTTCATCGGCCGCGACCCGCGGCTCGCCGACGCCGAGGCCTTCGAGCGCAAGCTCTACGTGATCCGCAAGCGCGCCACTACCGAAATCGCCCGCCATCAGCGCGCCGAGGACGACTACTTCTATGTGTGCAGCCTCTCGGGGCTGACGATCGTCTATAAGGGCCAGCTCATCTCGACCCAGATTCCGCGCTTTTTCCCCGACCTGGTCGACCCCGAAGTGAAGACCGCGCTGGCGCTGGTCCATCAGCGCTTCTCGACCAACACTTTCCCGAGCTGGGATCGGGCCCATCCGTACCGCTTCCTGTCGCATAACGGCGAGATCAACACGCTGCGCGGCAATATCAACTGGATGTATGCGCGCCAGCAGCTTTTCGCCTCGCCGCTGTTCGGCGACGACATCAAGAAACTGCTGCCGATAATCGAGCCGACCGGCAGCGACTCCGCGATGTTCGACAACTGTCTCGAACTGCTGATCCGCACCGGCCGCTCGCTGCCTCACGCCGTGATGATGATGATCCCCGAGGCGTGGCAGAACGACACGGCGATGAGTCCGTCCAAACGGGCGTTTTACGAGTATCACTCGTGCCTGATGGAACCGTGGGACGGCCCTGCCTCGATTGCCTTTACCGACGGCCGCCAGATTGGCGCCGTGCTGGATCGCAACGGGCTGCGTCCCTCGCGCTACCTGGTGACCAAGGACGGGCTGGTCGTGATGGCCTCGGAGACCGGCGTACTGGACATCCCACCCGAGAACGTCGCGCTCAAGGGACGGCTGCAGCCGGGCCGGATGTTTCTGGTCGATACGGTCGAGCAGCGGATCGTGAACGACGAGGAGATCAAGGAGTCGATGGCGGCGCGCCAGCCCTATCGCACCTGGCTCGATCAGAGCCGGGTCGAACTGCCGGCGCTCCCAGAGCCCCGGAGTGCGCCGTCGATCGCCGGCTTCGAGCCGATCGATCTGCTCAAGCAGCAGCAGGCCTTCGGCTATACGGTCGAGGAGCTCAAGATGCTGCTCACGCCGATGGCGGTGAACGCGCAGGAGGCGGTGGGCTCGATGGGCACCGACACGCCGCTGGCGGTGCTCTCGGACCGGGCGCCGCTGCTGTTCAACTACTTCAAACAGCTCTTCGCCCAGGTAACCAACCCGCCGATCGATCCGATCCGCGAAGAGCTCGTCACCTCGCCCGAGACCACGATCGGCTCCGAGCAGAACCTGTTCGAGGAAGGACCGCTGCACTGCCGCCAACTCCGGCTGGTCCGCCCGGTGCTCGACAACCGGGAACTGGAGAAGATCAAACGGCTTGCGGAGCCGGGCCTGCGCGCGATTACG
Source organism: Binataceae bacterium (SeqCode) (assembly GCA_041487135.1). Lineage (GTDB taxonomy): Bacteria > Desulfobacterota > Binatia > Binatales > Binataceae > JAJPIG01. Next base: position 2,019 of record JBGPMT010000347.1, read on the forward strand.
CTCGACACGCTGTTCGCCGTCGACCAGGGCGGTGACGGGATGCGCCGGGCGCTCGACTCGCTCTGCGCTGCCGCCTCCAAGGCGGTCGCCGGCGGTTACACGATAATCGTGCTATCGGACCGCGGGGTGAACGCCGAGTACGCGCCGCTTCCGAGCCTGCTCGCCACCTCCGCCGTGCATCATCATCTGGTCCGCGAGGGCACGCGGACGCGGGTCGGGCTGGTGGTCGAATCGGGCGAGCCACGCGAGGTGATGCATTTCTGTCTGCTGATGGGCTACGGCGCGGGCGCGATCAATCCGTATCTCGCTTTCGCCGCGATGACCGGGATGATCCGGGAAGGGATATTGTCGGGAGTCAGCGAGGAGGAGGCGGCCGAACATTTTATCAAGGCGGTGACCAAGGGACTCATCAAGGTCGCCTCGAAGATGGGGATTTCGACGCTGCAAAGTTACCGCGGCGCGCAAATCTTCGAGGCCATCGGGCTCAACCGGGAGACCATTGGTCGCTACTTCACCTGGACCGCCTCGCGCGTCGGCGGCATCGGCCTCGAGACCATCGCGCGCGAAAGCGCGATTCGCCATGCCCGCGCCTTCAAGGCCGAGCCCAATCTCGCCACCGAACTCGAGGCCGGCGGCAATTACCAGTGGCGCCGGCGCGGCGAGTTTCACATGTACAACCCCAATACCATCGCGAAGCTCCAGCATGCGGCGCGATCGGGGAACTACCGGCTCTTCAAGGAATACACGCGGCTGGTCGACGACCAGAGCGGCAGCCTCGCGACCCTGCGCAGCCTGCTCAAGTTCAAACCAACGCGCGAGCCGATTGCGATCGAGAAGGTCGAGCCGGCCGCGGAAATTGTCAAGCGTTTCAAGACCGGCGCGATGTCGTTCGGGTCGATCGGCAAGGAGGCCCACGAGAACCTCGCGATTGCGATGAACCGGATTGGCGGCAAGAGCAACACCGGCGAGGGCGGCGAGGATCCCGAGCGCTTCAAGCGCGATCCCAACGGCGACTGGCGCCGCAGCGCGATCAAGCAGGTCGCCTCGGCGCGCTTCGGCGTGACCAGCAACTACCTGGTCAACGCCGATGAGCTGCAGATCAAGATGGCGCAAGGGGCCAAGCCGGGCGAGGGCGGCCAGCTACCCGGCCACAAGGTCGACGAGTACATCGCGAAGATTCGCTACTCGACGCCCGGCGTCGGACTGATTTCGCCGCCGCCGCATCACGATATCTACTCGATCGAGGAC
>JBGPMT010000348.1:0-3236 GCA_041487135.1 Binataceae bacterium (SeqCode)
CACTCCTCCCGAAGCCGGCGGCGCGCATCGGATGCGCGTCGAGGGCGAGGTGAAGGCCGAGGCGCCGCGCCGCGCGGTGCTGATGGCGGCTGGCGCAGCGGCGCGCTCCCCGGCCGGGAGCCCGCCGCTGCCCTTAACCGGCGCCGGCGGAACGGACCTCCCCGACCTGCGCCTCCATATCCGCAGCCGGCGCGCCGCGCTGGCCGGCTTCATGGAGCAGGGGGCGATCCTGAGCCTCAATGGCGATATCGTCACCATCACGCCGCGCAACGATATTTACGTCCGCTATTTGACCGACAACCGCAACGTCGTGGCGGAGCTCGCCGCGGAGCTTTATGGCCGGCGTATCAGGGTGGAGATTGCGGCCTCCGACGAGGAAGCGCGACCGCCGCCGATAGCGCAACCCGGGGCGGCCGCGCCGGAGCATAACAACGGATCGTTGGCCGGCGGCATTCCCGCCACGTCCAGCGACGGGAAGATCAATTCCGACCCGCTGGTGCGGCGGATTTTCGATACTCTCGAGGCCCGCCTGGTGGAAGTTCGTGAAGCTGCGCCGACTCCGTCCGATGCCGCCAACGACAACCGCGACAGCACGCCAGAGGAATAGCAGCAGCGTCGAGGTAACTCCGATGTCAGATGACTTCGAAGACGAGAAGACGAACTTCAATCTTGCCGGCCTTCTCAAACAGGCCCAGGAGCTGCAAGGCCGCTTCAAGCAGATGCAGGAGGAGGCGGGCGAGAAGACCGTCGAGGCGAGCTCGGGCGGCGGGATGGTGCGCGTGGTGGTGGACGGGTTGATGCGGGTGCGGAAACTCGAAATCGATCCCGCGCTGATTACCGCCAACGACCGCGCCATGCTGCAGGACCTGGTCGTGGCCGCGATCAACGATGGGCTGCGGCGCGCGCAGGAGTTGGTCAGCGGCGAACTGGGCAAGCTCAACCCGTTCGCAAACCTGAAGCTTCCCGGGATGGGCGGGAAATAGCAGTCCTGCGATGGCCGACAGGCTCAAACGGGCCGACGGTTTACCGCCGGCGATGATGCGGCTCGTCAGGGAGCTTTCGCGGCTGCCCGGAGTGGGCGAGAAGACCGCCGGCCGGCTCGCGTTTCATCTGCTCAACCGTCCGCGCGAGGAAGTGATCGCGCTGGCCGAGTCGCTGCTCGAGATGAAAGAGCGGGTCGGCCTGTGCTCGGGATGCTTCGGCCTTGCCGATACGCCCCGCTGCGCGATCTGCGACGACCCGGCGCGCGAGCATGACCTGCTGTGCGTGGTCGAAGGGCCGGCCGACCTGATGGCGATCGAGCGGGTCCGCGGCTTCAGCGGAGTCTACCATGTGCTCCACGGCGCGCTGGCGCCGCTCGACGGCGTTGGCCCCGAGGATATCAAGATCAAGGAGCTGCTAGCGCGGCTCTCCGCTCCGGCGGCGGTGAGCGAGGTGATCGTCGCGACCAATGCCACCGTCGAGGGCGAGGCAACCGCGCTCTACCTGGCGCGGCTGCTGAAGCCGCTGGGCGTCAAGGCCACGCGGCTGGCGCGGGGCCTGCCGGCCGGCGGCGACCTTGAATACAGCGATTCGGCGACTCTGCAGAGCGCGCTGACCGGCCGTCGCGAACTCTAGATAGATGCGGCGCGGTGGGGGAGGCGGTGCGAGCGGCCGCGGCGTGCCGTCACGATCAAGCCCGGCATCATCGGCATATGGCCAGTGCGCGCGGCGCTCAGCCGCGGCGGCGCTCGTCCTGCTCCTGAGCACAGCGGTCAGCGGATGCCATAAGTCGTCGAAGCCCGCGGCGGCCGACCCGCTGGAGAAAGGCCGCGCGCTCTACACCGCGAACTGCGCGGTCTGTCATAACGCGAACCCGAACCTGTCCGGTACGCTTGGTCCACCGATTGCGGGGGCGTCCCGCGAGCTGGTCGAGGCGCGTGTCCTCCATGCGACTTACCCGCCCGGCTACAAACCGAAGCGGACGAGCCAGGTGATGCAGCCGCTGCCGTGGCTCGCGCCGAATATCGGCGAGCTTACGGCCTTTCTCGATGCGGCTGCTCAGCAGCACGGAATTCCGGCGCACAAATGATTATCGGGCGAGCGCTCCCGGAGCGCCCGCCCGATTGAGCCGGCAGGATCGATCGCGCGAGGCAGCTAGCGAATCGACGCGATCAGGATTAACAGGATCAGCCAGAGCACGAATCCGGAGACGATCACGCCCGGAATCGTGTCGAGCGGCTTTTTCGTCGGCCCCTGCGATCCGACCAGCGCGTTGATCTCGATCAGTCCGACGATGATCGCGCCGATAACGATCCAGGCGGTGATTCCCGACCAACTCGGTTCCGAGACCATGTTGTAATGGCTCGCCGCGCCCATGAAGAAGAGCATCGGGATCGAGAACAGCACGTTGGTGCGCGAGGTTATTCCAGCGCGCCGCCCGGCGGGAGCCGCCTTGGGATTAGCCTGCCCGCCGCCCGCCACCGCGGTCACCGAGGCGATGACGACCTTCTGCTTGGGCCAGATCACGAACCATACGTTGGCCCACATGATGAGGCCGAGCGTGCTGCCGGTCAGGATCGTGACCCCGTAGGAGGTCACCACGAACGGGGCGAAGCCGGTTTGCTGCCATTTGATCAGCAGGTAGGCGAGGCCGAAAATCGCGGTTCCCATCGCGCCCCATCGAAACCACCACAACGCCCGCGGCAGCAACTTCTGCTGCGCACCGCTGCGCACCGGCGGCTCGGCCTCCGCGAAGAACGGCGTCTGTACGAAGTTCATGTAGTACAGCAATCCGATCCAGATGATGCCGAATAAGAAATGGAACCACCGGAGAAGCATCAGCACGATATCGACAGGGACCTGATCCATAAGATTCTTCCTCCCCCAGTTGGATAGTCTTGTCGACCGCTAGACCGCCCTTGTGTCTCACAGGAGTGAAGGATTTGCAATAGAGCGGGGGCTGGCTGGCGAAATCTTTGCGCGCTAAGAATCCCCCAGCGCAGCAACTTGCAAGCGCTGCCGGCGACCGTAACAATTGATCGATCGGTTGTTCCACGCTTCGCGCCTCCCAGCGCCTGCGGGTGCTCGCTGGGAGGGAGTCATTTCAACGACAGCCAGATGGAGTGGGAAAGGAAGTATGCGCTGTGGCATTTGAATTACCTAAACTGCCCTATGCTATCAACGGACTCGCACCTCATATCTCCGCCGAGACGCTCGAATTCCACCATGGCAAGCATCATGCGGCCTACGTGAAG
>JBGPMT010000349.1:0-3222 GCA_041487135.1 Binataceae bacterium (SeqCode)
ATACGCGCTTCGGCGGCGCATCCGGAGGCCGCCGTGATTCCGGGCACCACGCGGTAGGCGATTCCGGCCCGCGCCAGCGCCTCCATCTCTTCGCCCGCGCGTCCGAAGACCAATGGATCGCCGCCCTTGAGGCGCAGCACGCGCTGGCCCTGGCGCGCCTTTTCGATCATCAGGCGGTTGAGCTCCTGCTGGCTCAGGCCGCGCGCGCCGCAGCGCTTGCCGACGTCGACTCGGATGGCATCGCGGCGCACCATCGCCAGGATTTCCGGCGTCACCAGGCTGTCGTACAGGACCACGTCGCAATCGTTCATGAGCCTGAGGGCGGCGAGCGTGAGCAGTTCGGGATCGCCCGGTCCGGCGCCGACGATATAGACCTCGCCCTGCGGCTTGAGATCGCCGGCGGAGGCGCGCTCCAGCGCGCGCGCCATCAGGCGCACGGCGCCGTCGCAGTCGCCGCGCATCGCGGCGCCCGCGACCGGGCCGCGCACCACGTCCTCCCAGAAGCGGCGGCGCACGGCGCCCGACGGGAGGCATCGCCGCACCGTCGCGCGCCAGCGCGCGATCAGTGCGGCGAGCCGCCCCAGGCCGCGCGGGATGGCTGCGTCGATTCGCGCGCGCAGCTCGCGCGCGAGAATCGGCGCGACCCCGTCGGTGCCGATCGCCACCGTGACCCCGTCGCGATCGATGATCGCCGGGGCGATATAACCGCAGAGCTCGGGGGCGTCGACCACGTTGACCAGCGCGCCGTGGCGCTCCGCGGCCGCGGCGACCTCGCGGTTGACCTCCGGATCGCCGGTCGCCGCGATCACCAGCCGGCGGCCGCACACCATCGCCGGCTCAAATCGGCGGCGCAGGATTTCCACCGCACTGCAGGCCGCGTGATCATCGAAGCCCGGTGCCGGGTCGGGCGCAACCACGGTCACCGAGGCGCCGGCCGCGAGCAACTGTCGGGTCTTGCGCAGCGCGACTGTGCCGCCGCCGACCACCAGGCAGCGGTAGCCGCGCAGACGGATAAAGGCCGGAAACCAGTCCATGTGATCTCAGCCGAGCCCAACCTCGAGTGATTCGACCTCCGGGCCGCCGCGATCGAAGCGGATCGCAAGCTGGAGCTCGGCGGTGCGAATCGTTACCACGTAAACGCCCGGCGCGCGCATCGAGGTGCTGATGCCGTCGATGGAGCTGTCCTTGAGCTGCGCGAGCGCGCGATTGAGCGAGGCCAGCCCGGCGGCGAGCTCGATTCCGCGCGAGGTCTTGCGGAACAGCGCGGCGAGCGCGGCCTCGACCGCCGGACCCGCCTCGCGGCGGATGCGTCCGCCCGAAAGGGCCAGCTCGATTACGCTTGCCAGCCGCTCCTGGAGCCCTAGCGGCACCGAGAGCGAATCGATCGCGGCTTCCAGTTCGAGCCATGGCGCGCGCGCGGCGCTGTCGGCCACGCTCGCGGCCAGCGCACGCACGCGCGGCGCGAGCAGCTCGCGATGGAGCTCCTCAAGCGCCAGCGGCTCAGTCGAAAGGGTAACGGCGCCGTCGGCGGAATGTGCATGCATTACTGTAACCTCGCGCAATTACTTCAGCGGCCCGCGGGAGCCGGGCCGTCCTGATGGCTGCCGAGCAGCGCCGCCAGCTCGTGCTCGAAGCCGCCGGTCTCGATCGCGCAGTGCATCCCGCATTCCTTGGGCGCGCCGGTCTCCCACCACCAGCGGCCCGAGCGCGGATCGTCGCCCGGCGCCAGCGCGCGCGTGCACGGCGCGCATCCGATCGACTTGAAACCCTTGTCGTAGAGCGCGTTGTAGGGCACCTGGTTGGCGCGGATATAGTCCCAGACCTCTTCCTCGGTCCAGTCGGCCATCGGCGAGAGCTTCACGATTCCACCGTGGTCATGATCGATTTCGACCTTGCGGATATTGGAGCGCGTGGCCCACTGGTCGCGGCGCAAGCCGGTTACCCAGGCGTCGTAGTTGCGCAGCGCGCGGCGCAACGGGATGACCTTGCGGATCTGGCAGCAGAGCAGGCGCAGGTTGACCTCGCGATAGAACAGGTTGGGGCCGTGCCGCTGGGCCATCCGCTCCACGGCGCCCGAGTCGGGCAGGAAAATTTCGACCGCGATCCCGTAGCGCTCGCGAAATTGATCGATCAGCTCGTAGGTCTCGCCGGGCTGGCGGCCGGTGTCGATCGTGAAGACCCGCACCGCGGGATCGATACGCCAGGCCATGTCGATCAGCGCGCAGCCCTCGGCCTGGAAGCTCGAACAGATCCCGAGCCGCTTGCCGAAGCGCTCGATGGCCCACGCCAGGACCTCGGCAGGCTCCTTGTCGTCGAGTTCGATCGCGACTTCGCCGGCTTCCAGTTCGTCCATCAGGAGGTTGGGTTCGGAGTCGGGCACGATTCTCTCCCCGCTCAGGCAGCGCTCGCGGATACGCCGCCGCGCGCGATTGAAACCAGCTCTTCGTCGGCGCTGCGCGTGCAGAAACGGCTGAAGGTTTCGCCCGGCTCGCGCCGCTCCAGGTAGCCGCCGAACAGCCGCGCAACATGATCCTCGACCTGCGCCGAGGGCACGCGCCGCAACAGCGGCTTGCCGATCGCGGCGTCGCGGCCGAGCCCGCCGCGCAGGATGATATCGAAGGCCTCCAGCGGCTCGCCGGCCGGACCGCGCGCGGTGGTGCCCTGCAGCCCGATGTCGCCGGTCCAATGCTGCGCGCAGGCATGCGGGCATCCGTCGAGATTCAGCTTCAGGCCCGCGACCGCGTCGCCGAAATCCGCGATCAGCCGCGCCACCACGGTTTCGAGCTTGGACTTGGTCGGCGTCACCGCGTAGTTGCAATGCGGATCGCCGATGCAGGCGATCGACGAGGCGTGGAGGCCGTTGGCGGCGAGCGGAAAGCCGATCTCGCCGATCCTGCCGGTCACTTCGTCCAGCCGCTCGCGCGGGATGCCGGTGACGATGAAATTCTGGCGGCGGGTGAGCCGGAGGTCGCCGCCGAAGCTGCCGACCAGGTCGGCGATCGCGATCATCTGCGCGCCCTTGGCGAAGCCTAGATAGACCGGAAAGCCGGCGTAGAGAGTGCCCGCCGCGCGGCCTTCGTGGATGCCCATGTGATCGCTTTCGGAATCCGGCAGCGGCAGCTCGGCGAGATTCTCCAGCTCATGGCCGAGCCGCTTTTCGACCAGCTTGCGGAACTGGTCGACGCCGTAGTCGTCGATCATGAACTTGAGGCGGGCCTTGAC
>JBGPMT010000350.1:0-3152 GCA_041487135.1 Binataceae bacterium (SeqCode)
CGGTGATGTTCGACGACCGGGACCTGCTGACGCTTTCGCTCGGCGACATGCGCAAAGTGCGCGGCGACGAGATCGCGATGGTGTTCCAGGACCCGGGCAGCAGTCTCAATCCGGTGCATCGCGTCGGCGATCAGGTGGCCGAGGTGATCCGCGCGCATCGGGATACATCGCGCAGCGAGGCTGCCGCACAGTCGATCGCTTTGCTCAAGGATGTCGGCCTGCCGGATCCGCAGCAGCGTGCGCGTGCCTATCCGCACGAGCTTTCCGGCGGTCAGCGCCAGCGCGCCATGATCGCCACGGCGGTCGCCAACGGGCCGCGGCTGCTGATCGCCGACGAGCCGACCACGGCGCTCGATGTCACCATCCAGGCGCAGATTCTCGATCTGATCCGCGATCTCCAGCGCCAGCTCGGACTGGCGGTCATCCTGGTCACGCACGATCTCGGGATCGTCGCCGAGTACTCCGACGACGTGACGATCCTCTACGCGGCGCGCGTCATGGAGCAGACTTCCACTCCCGAGCTGTTCAAGGAGCCGCTCAACCCCTACACGCGCGGCCTGCTGCAATCGATCCCGGGGATCGCCGGCAACCACCATCGGCGCCTGCAGGCGATTCCCGGCACCATCCCGTCCGCGCTCAATCCGCCGAGCGGATGCCGCTTTCATCCGCGATGCCCCAGCGCGATCGACGATTGTGCGCGAATCGTCCCGCCGCTCGAAGCCAAGCGGCCCGGCCATTACGTGGCCTGCATCCGTGTCTAGCCTGCCCACACCCGGCCTCGCGGCCGCCCCGGCGCCCGCCCACGGCGACGCGCTGGTGCGCACGGTCGCGCTGGTGAAGGAATTTCCCGCCGGCTCGACGGGAGTGATCTTTCGCAAGCGTCTGTCGCTCAGAGCGGTTGCCGGGGTCGATCTCGAAATCGCGCCGGGCGAGACGCTGGGGCTGGTGGGCGAGTCGGGCTCGGGAAAATCGACGCTCGGCCGGCTGATCCTGAAGCTCATCGAACCGACCGCCGGGCGCGTGATTTTCGCCGGCCGCGACCTCTCGACCCTGACCCGCAAGGAACTGCGCCTGCTGCGGCGCCAGATGCAGCTGGTTTTCCAGGATCCATACTCGTCGCTGGATCCGCGGATGCGGGTGCGGGCGATCGTGGGCGAGGGGCTCGAGATCCACAAACTGGCCCGCGGCAAGGCCAAGGAGGCGCGCATCGTCGAGCTGCTCGAGATGGTCGGGCTCGGCGCCGACGCGCTCGATCGCTACCCGCACGAGTTCTCCGGCGGCCAGCGCCAGCGGATCGGGATCGCGCGGGCGCTGGCGGTGAATCCGCGCTTCCTGGTGCTCGACGAGCCGGTCTCGGCGCTCGACGTATCGATCCAGGCGCAGATCGTCAATCTGCTCCAGGACCTGCAGGAGCGGCTAAATCTCACCTACCTGTTTATCGCGCACGACCTGCGGGTGGTGGAGCATATCAGCCGGCGCGTCGCGATCATGTACCTGGGCAAGATCGTCGAGGTGGCGAGCCGCGAGGAGATTTACCTCCATCCGCATCATCCATACACGCGGGCGCTGCTTTCCGCCGTCCCGACTATCGACGCGGCCGGGCGTCCCGAGCGGATCAAGCTGCGGGGCGAAGTGCCGAGCCCGCTCAACCCGCCGCCTGGATGCAGCTTCCATCCGCGATGTCCTTATGCGCAAGATATCTGTCGAACCATCGAGCCGCAGCTTGAAACGGGGAGAGGCGGGCATGCAGTTGCCTGTCACGTCTTTCCCGCGCCTTGAGCGATACGCCAACAGGCGGGGAGTCAGCCGGCCCGCATCGGTAGCATCATGAGTAGTTTCGGTACCTTCGGACGCAATTACGCCGATCTCGGCGAAAGCGGTCTGTCCGAGACCGGCGGGTCGCAGATGCCGACTCCAGCCTGGATCGAGGAGCGTACGCGGCTGGCGGTCGGCGCCAATGCCAACATCTCGGGCAAACTCGTCTTCCACGAGCCGGTCCGGATCGAAGGCCGCTTTCGCGGCGAGGTCAGCTCCGCCGATCTGATCGTGATAACCGAAGCCGGCTCGATCGAGGGCCGGGTCCGCGCGCCGCGCCTGGTCGTGCTGGGTGAGATGCGCGGCGAGGTTACCGCGTCGAAGCGCGTGATGCTGGGTCCGCGCTCACGCGTGACGGGACGAATAGAGAGCGAACGGCTGTCGATGTCCGAGGGGGCGCGCCTGGAGGCCGACCTGCGGATCTCCGGCGCGCGCGAGCGCGCGCTTACCGACTAACTCGACGTGTTCAGGCGCGCCGACCGGCCCGAGAGCTTGCGCAGGTAATAGAGGCGGGCGCGGCGTACTTTGCCGTGATTCAGCACCTGGATCTTTTCCAGCCGCGGTGAGTGGATCGGGAAGATCCGTTCCACCCCGATCCCGTAGGAAACCTTCCGGACCGTGAAGGAGGCGCGGCTGCTGCCGCGGTTGATCCGGATCACCACGCCTTCGAACAGCTGGATCCGCTCCTTCTCGCCCTCGACCACCTTGACCTGGAGCCGCACCGTATCGCCGACCCGGATTTCCGGCAGGTCGCTGCGCAGGCTCCGCCCTTCGAGCTTTTCGATAACGCTGTTCATGGGATTCTGGACCTACAGTTGAGCCTCCTAAGGTACCCGGATCGTCGCGGCCAGGCAACCGTCCGCGGGGAGAGCAGCGCTAAAATAAGAAATCAGGTGGTTAAGATAATTTTGTGAAGGTTTAATTGACGATCGGCGTACTTGTGGCTAGAACCGATGATCGTGAGGGGAATAAGTCAATGCGGAGGAAGGCGATGAATCGGAAATTTTCGGTTATCTCTGCGGGTCTGATGATGGTTCTCGGGGTCGTGATTCTCTCAACTCAGGCGTATGCAAGGCAGCCGATTGCGATATCGATCATCGGCAACGGGCCGCTTGCGGGAAGCACAACCGCTTGCACTAATGCGAGCAACGCGCTGTGCCCAGTGTCCGATTCTTGTCTCTGCAACGCCTCATCAGGCTCCGCGAAGACTTCTCTCGGCGGGCTTGGAGGAGCCACGTTTGTCGCCACGACAGTAATAGATCTAAGCGCAGCAGTCGGAGACTGCGACAACACGCAGGGAAAAGTGACCATTACTTCCGGTAATCACCATAATTCCC
>JBGPMT010000351.1:0-3140 GCA_041487135.1 Binataceae bacterium (SeqCode)
CGCCCGCCTGGCAGCATCGCTAGCCCCGGCCGGCGCGCGCACGGCGCATTCTATAGCGCCAGGTGAAAGTCTAGGCTAAAACTTGAAGTAAGCAGCGCAGACTCCGCGATATGCGAGCGCTTCAGGCGCGCGAGCAGCGGCGCGGGACGCAACCCGAATGGACCTGGAACTCAACGAAGCCCAACGCCAGGTGCGCGACACCGTGCGCCGCTTTGCGCGTGAGCGGCTGGCGGCGGCCGCGGTCGAGACCGACCGGACCCATCGCTACCCCGCGGAAATCGTCGCCGAGCTCGGACGGCTCGGCATGATGGGCGTATTCGTGCCCGAGAAGTGGGGCGGGGCGGGGCTCGACCACGTCAGCTACGCGCTGATGGTCGAGGAGCTGTCGGTGGCGTGCGCCGCGACCGGCACCATCGTCTCGGCCCATTCCTCGCTGGCGACCTGGCCGATTCTCGGGCTCGGCAGCGACGCGCAGCGCGCGCAATTCATCCCCCGGATGGCGGCGGGCGAATGGCTTGGATGCTTCGCGCTCACCGAGCCGCAGGCCGGCTCGGACGCCGCCGCGCAGAAGACCCGCGCGGTCGCCGACGGCGACTCCTACGTGCTCAATGGCACCAAGAATTTCATCACCAACGGTCCGCAGGCCGCGGTCGCGATCGTATTCGCTGCGACCGATCCCGCGCAGGGCCATCGCGGGGTCAGCGCCTTCATCGTCGAGACCGCGTCGCCCGGATGGCAGATCGCGCGGACCGAGGACAAGCTCGGAATCCACGGCGCGCACAGCGCGCAGATCAGTATCAACGATTTGCGGGTGCCGCGCGCGAACCTGCTCGGCGCGGAGGGCGACGGCTTTCGGGTGGCGATGAAGACGCTCGACGGCGGACGCATCGGAATCGCGGCGCAGGCGGTCGGCATCGGCCGCGCGGCGCTCGAGGATTCGCTCGCCTATGCGAACACGCGCAGGGCCTTTGGCGGCCCGATCGCGCGCCATCAGGCGATCCAGTTCAAGCTCGCCGACATGGCGCTCGAGGTGGACGCGGCGCGTCTGCTGACCTGGCGGGCGGCGGCGCTCAAGGACGAGGGGCGGGCCTGCACGCGCGAAGCGTCGATCGCAAAGCTCTACGCCGCGGAAGCCGCGATGCGCGCGGCGACCGAGGCGATCCAGATTCACGGCGGCTACGGTTACACGCGCGAGTTCAAGGTCGAGCGCTATTTCCGCGACGCCAAGATCACCGAAATCTACGAGGGCACCTCCGAGGTGCAGCGGATGGTGATCGCGAGCCATCTGGTCGGAAACCGCTGAGGCATCGACGTGACGCGCAAGCGCGAATGGCTGGACAACACCTACGCCAAAGCGGCCGAGCGCCCGGCGCGCCTCTCGACCGTCTCGGACCTCGAGATCGAACCGCTCTACGGGCCCGAAGATGTGTCCGGCAGCTACGACGAGAAGCTCGGCTATCCGGGCGAGTATCCGTACACGCGCGGCGTCTACGGCTCGATGTATCGCGGCAAGCTCTGGACGATGCGCGAGTTCGCGGGCTTCGGACTGCCCGCCGACACCAACGCGCGCCTGCGCTTTCTGCTCGAGCAGGGGCAGACCGGATTGTCGGTCGCCTTCGACATGCCGGCGCTGATGGGCTACGACGCCGACCATGAGCGCGCGCAGGGCGAGGTCGGCCGCGAGGGCGTCTCGGTCAGCTCGATCCACGACATGCTGGCGCTGTTCGATCGGATTCCGCTGGCCGACGTCACCACCTCGATGACGATCAACTGCACGGCGTCGGTCGCGCTGGCGATGTACCTCGTCGTAGCGGAGCGCCAGGGCGTGCCGTGGGAGCGGCTGGCCGGCACGATCCAGAACGACATGCTCAAGGAGTTCATCGCGCAGCGCGAATGGATCTCGCCGCCCGAGCCGTCGCTCAGGATCGTGACCGACATGATCGAGTTCTGCGCCCGGCGGGTGCCGCGCTGGCATCCGGTGTCGATCTCCGGCTACCACATCCGCGAGGCCGGCTCGACCGCGGTCCAGGAGCTCGCCTTCACCATCGCCGACGGCATCTGCTACGTCGAGGAGGCGCTGCGCCGCGGCCTTAAGGTCGACGATTTCGCCCCGCGGCTCTCGTTTTTCTGGGACTTGCACAACGATTTCCTCGAGGAGATCGCGAAGCTTCGCGCGGCGCGCCGGATGTGGGCGCGGCTGATGAAGGAGCGCTTCGGCGCCAAGAACCCGCGCTCGATGATGCTGCGGACGCACGCGCAAACTGCCGGCGTCTCGCTGACTGCGCAGCAGCCGCTCAACAATATCGTGCGGGTCGCGATCCAGGCGCTGGCCGGCGTGCTCGGCGGCACCCAGTCGCTGCATACCAACTCGATGGACGAGACCTACGCCCTGCCGACCGAGCAGGCCGTGATGGTCGCGCTGCGCACGCAGCAGATAATCGCCGAGGAGACCGGCGTCACCAACACTGTCGATCCGCTCGGCGGCAGCTACGCGATCGAGGCGCTGACCGATCGGATGGAGCGCGAGGCGCTCAAGTATATCGATCGAATCGACGAGCTGGGCGGCATGATCAACGCCATCGAGCGCGGCTATCCGCAGCGCGAGATCGCCGAGGCGGCCTTCAACTACCAGCGCCAGCTCGAACAGGGCATCAAGACCGTGGTCGGCGTCAACAAGTACCAGATGGAAGACGGGCAGCGGCTCGAAAGAATGATCATCGATCCCGCGATCGAAAAGCATCAGCGCGAGCGCGTGCGCGAAATGAAGCGGGCGCGCAACGGGGCCGCGGTCGCAGAGGCGCTGGGACGCGTCGGCGAGGCCTGCCGCTCGGGCGAAAACCTGATGGAGCCGATCTGCGAGGCGGTGCGCCGCGAGGCGACTATCGGCGAGATCAGCGACGTCTTCCGCGCCGAGTTCGGCGTCTACACCGACCCCGGATGGCTCTGAGAGCGATGGACGGACGGAGACTCAGAATCCTGGTCGCCAAGCCCGGTCTCGACGGCCATGACCGCGGCGCCAAGATCATCGCACGGGCGCTGCGTGACGCCGGCTGCGAAGTGATCTACACCGGGTTGCATCAAACGCCGGAAATGATCGCCGAGGCCGCGGTGCAAGAAGACGTCGACGCCATCGGCCTCAG
>JBGPMT010000352.1:0-3136 GCA_041487135.1 Binataceae bacterium (SeqCode)
CCGTTGGCGCGGTAGTCGTCGAGCGTCAGCCACTTCGCGCCGTTGGGCGGCAGCAGATAGCCGTCGACGCCGTCGGGGACCATCGAGATAATCGGCGCCGGGCGGCGCGCGCCGATCGCCGCTTCGGGCGTTCCGGTGAGCCCCGCGATGAAATCCGGCGTGACGTTCTCGAGAAAGGGATTGCGGTTGACCTGCACGACCGGCGCCGTGCCGCACGAGCCGAGACATTCGACCTCGCTTATCGCGAAGCGCCCGTCGGGCGAGGTGGTGCCGGCCTTGGCGCCGAGGCGGTCTTCCAGCAGCTCAACGATTCCGCGCGCGCCGCGCAGGCAGCAAGGCAGGTTGGTGCAGACCTGAAAGACGGCCTGGGCGGGAGGCAGCATGAAGAGCGAATAGAACGAGGCGACTTCGGCCACCTCGCCCGCGCGCATCCCGAACAGCGCGCCGACCTCGGCATAGGCCTCGCGGCCCAGCCGCCCGAGCTCGTCGCGCGCCTGATGGAGCGCGAAGAGCAGCGCGCCGCGCGGATTGGGGTAGTGCGAGAGCTCCTCGCGAATCCGGTCGTGCGTGGCAGAAGAGAGCAGCATCAGATCACCGATCGCATTCGCCGCCGATCATGTTGGTCATCCCGAAGGTCGGCACCACGTCGGCCAGTTGCCGCCCGATAAGCGCGCGTCCGAGCGGGCTCATGTTGGAGAAGCTCGGCGAACGCGCCCGGCACTTGTAGGGCTTGCCGGTGCCGTCGCTCACCAGATAGAAGCCGAGCTCGCCGTTGGCCGCCTCCAGCCCGAAGTAGACCTCGCCCGGCGGAAACAGCCCGCCCTGGGTCACCAGCTTGAACTGATCGATCAGCTCTTCCATGCGGCCGAAGACCTGGTTCTTGGCGGGCCATCGCACGCGCGGGTCATCGACATTGACCGGCCCGGCGGGGATCCGGTCGAGACACTGGGTGATCATCCGGCGGCTCTGGCGAATCTCCTCCATCCGCACCAGGTAGCGGTCGAAGTTGTCGCTATGCTCGCCGACCGGGACGTCGAAATCGAGCTGCGGGTAGACCAGGTAGGACTGCGTGCGGCGCAGATCGAGCGGTACTCCGCCCGCCCGCAGCATCGGCCCGGTCACGCCGTAGGCGATAAGGTCCTGCGGCGAGAGATAGCCGGTGCCTTCCATGCGGCGGCGGAAGACGATGTTGTCGGTCAGCATCTTGTGCGCGTCGTCGACCAGCTTGAGCGCGCGATCGAGCTTGACGGTCGAGAACTCGCGGAACCCGTCCGGCAGGTCGGAGATCACGCCGCCAATCCGGATGGCGTTGGTGGTGACGCGCGCACCGCATAGCGCGTCGAGGTGGTCGAGCACCAGCTCGCGCGCCTCGAGCATGTAGAGAAACGGCGTGAAGGCCGCCAGCTCCATCGCCGAGGAGCCGACGCACAGCATGTGGTCGGCCATCCGCGACAGCTCGCATCCGATCACGCGGATAAAGTCGCAGCGCTCGGGCGTGACGATCCCGAGCAGCTTCTCGACCGCCATGCAGTAGGCGGTATTGCACAGGACCGGCGAGCTGTAGTTGAGCCGGTCGGTGTACGGGATGTTCTGATAGTAGTAGCCGGTCTCGCATTCCTTCTCGAAGCCGCGATGGAGGTAGCCGACCTGCACGTCGGCGCCGACGATCTGCTCGCCGTCGAGGTCGAGCACGATACGCACGGTGCCGTGGGTGGCGGGATGCGAGGGGCCAAACTGCAGGCGCATCGGCGGCGCGTGCAACGCCGGGTCGATCTCACCGAGCCGGAGTTCCTCGCGCCGGCGCGTGGGCTGCTCAGCGGGTGCGGTCGGGGTCTTTGCTTGCGGGTCCGGCATACTCGACCTGGGGACGACGGGGCTCCTTGGCGCCCGGTCCAGCGTATTCCTCTATCGGCTGTTCGTGCTCTTTCGCATAATCCTTGCGCAGCGGATGGCCGACGAATCCCTCGTACAAATAGATGCGGCGCAGGTCGGGATGGCCCGTGAAGCGAATCCCGTAGAGGTCGTAGGTCTCGCGCTCGAGCCAGTTGGCGCCCGGCCACAGCGCGCTCACGGTCTCGATAGTGGGGTCGTCCTCGGGCACCCGCGCCTTGATGCGCAGGCGATGGAGATGACGCGTCGACAGCAGATGGTAAACCACCGCGAAGCGCGGCTCGGGCCCGCGCGGCGGCGGGACCAGGTGCTGGCGCGATTGCGGCGGGATACGCCACTCGCCGCGGTTCTCGTCCCAGACCCGCGGCGGCATCCGAAAGCCGTCGGGATTGCCGAAATAGTCGACCGCGGTTACGTCCAGACACATGTCGAAGCCAAGCTCAGGCGTATCGCGCAGCGCCTGGCAGACCTCGACGATATGCTCGCGCGCCACATGAATCCGCTCGTCGCCGTAATCCGCGTGATGTTCGAGCACCAGCGCGCCCACGCGCGCCAGCACCGCGGTCATCAGGGCGGAAGGCGCGGGGGGCTCGGCCGGGGCGGGCGGCTGCGGGCTATTGTCGGGCATACTGGGCTCTCAGGTAGTCAAGCCGGGT
This sequence comes from Binataceae bacterium (SeqCode), assembly GCA_041487135.1. GTDB lineage: Bacteria > Desulfobacterota > Binatia > Binatales > Binataceae > JAJPIG01. Next base: position 2,547 of record JBGPMT010000352.1, read on the forward strand.
CTTGAGTTCGGCTTCCGGCACCAGCAGATCGTCCTTGTGCCATAGCGAGCCGCGGCGCGAGTAGCTGGAGATCTCGACTTGCCGGCTCATCACGATCGCCTCCTCGGGGCAGGCCTCTTCGCACAGGCCGCAGAACATACAGCGCGACATGTCGATATCGAAGACTTCGGGGAAGCGTTCGACTTCGTCGGCGGTCTCGGCGGGAAAGATCGTGATGCAACTGGTCGGGCAGGCCCATTCGCAGAGCCCGCACGCAACGCATCGCTCCTTGCCGTTGGCCATCTGCACCAGCACCGGCATCCCGCGCATCGCGGGCGCCTGCACGAAGCGCTGTTCGGGATAGTAGACGGTGAAATCCTGGCCGCCGCGCGCGAAGCTGAGCAGGTTGCGCGCGAAGTGGGTCACGGCCACGCCCAGCCCGACCAGGATCGGCATCCAGCGCCGGGTCATCGGCTCCGGCCGCCTGACTTTGACTACGCGCGCCGCCATCGCCCGCTCATTTTGCCGCCGCGGCCAGCAGCAGTCCGCGCGGACCGATCTCGTCCAGGCTGAGGGCGGCGAAGACCGTGCCGTCGCGGCCCATCTCGTCC
>JBGPMT010000353.1:0-3127 GCA_041487135.1 Binataceae bacterium (SeqCode)
ACGAAGACGTCGCTACTTCCGTTGGTGTCGATGTTGGCGGTGAGATCGCTGGCCCCACTCGCAAACGCAACGAAACGCCCGTTCGCGCTGATGACCGGCGCCTCCGAGAAGCTGTTGCCGCTGTCGGTGCCGGCTTGGTTGACGCTCACCAGCGTGGTCGTCGGCGGAGTGGCCTCAGCAGGCAAGACCAGCCCGCCGAGTCCAATCAACAGCAACAGCGAAACAAGGGAGCGTCCCGAATAACGGTTAATCACCCTAAACCTCATCTGGATTTGCGTTGGTTGCGGCGCAGCATGAAAGCCTATGGGATGCTCGCCTCACTCTAGTCAATTGGAATTAGGATCTACTGTGGTTCGTGGCTTTGGCCGGGCCCCAGGTAGAGGTAGCGGGTGACCCAGAATAGCATCGAAGCAAGCGCGATCAGCAGCAGCACGTGCTCGAATCCGCCGACGTACTGGATCGCCAGCTCGATCTGGCCGCCGAAGTAATAACCCGCCGAGACCATCAGCGGTACCGAGATCAGCGCTCCCAGCAGGTCGTACAGGAAGAACCGCCACGGGCTCACGCCAAGCGACCCGGCGGACAGATAGACGATCGCGCGCAGGCCGGCGAAGAAGCGGGCATAGAAGATGGTCTTGCTGCCGTGCCGCTCCATGAATTGGCGCAGCCGCTCAATCTGGCGGCGCGAGTGCGGGCGTTCAACGCCGAAATAGCCCACTGCCGAAGCGCCGGCCGATGAGAAACAGCAAATTATCGCCCGCCACCACGCCCACCAGCGCGACCGCGATGGTCGCAGGATAGGCGGTGATGCCGCGATGGACCAAAAAGCCGCCCGCGAGCAGCGCCACGTCCTCGGGCACGGGCAATCCCAGTCCGCACAGCGCCAGCACCGCGAACAGTTCCAGGTAGCTGAAGTGCTGGATGTAGGCTGAGACGACGACGCCCAAGCCTCAGCTCCCGTGTGCGTAGCGGGCGCGGATGGCGTGGCGAATCTGCTCGACCGGCTTTCCCTGGCCGGTCATCTTCGCCGCCATCACTGCCTCGCCGATACACACCGGGCAGGTGGTCGCATGACGATCGCGATAGCAGTCGAGCAGGCTGCGATGGCCCTCGACCTTGTCGCATCCACAATAGCAATGAAGTTGCACCAGGACAGCGGGATAACGCTCGGCCGCAAGGTAGGCGTCGTGGACGTCACCCTGAAACAGAGCCGGATCGAGGGTCGGGCGGGAGGCGCGCTTGCCGGCCGGGCAGCAGGAGTCGGCGGCGGATTTGGCTTGCAATCGAGTGACGGTGGAGTAGGCAACGACCGCCACGATGATCACTAGTGAGGCTGCGACCAGGAGCTTACGCATATCGATCCGCCGAACCGGGTCTATACCATGGGCCGCTGGCCGGGTCATGTCCCATCGATGAACCTGAAGATGACTCCGCGAGCCCGTGAAGGCATCCTACTTGGCCCTGCCGGAGAGCGAAACACGACGCCTCAGGCCCGATAGAGCCCCCTCGATGATCCGTCCGAGGTTGGTCCTCCCAGCGATCGGTTCGACCCCGCGGAGCCGGGCGGCGACCGCTGCGATCTCATCCTGGCGCGGCTCGGTCCCGAACATCCGATCCCATAGCGAAGTGGTTACACCCAGGCATCGATCGTCCATCGCGATGTGATGTGCCAGATGCCGCCTCCGGAGCCGCTCCTCGAACCGGCTCGCCGGAGGCGAGAAATGAAGCCGGTAATGAACCGCCTCGTAGACCACGAATCCCGCCACCAGCCCACAAACGAAGACCATCGCCGGCGTCATCCCGAAACTGATCAGCAGCAACGCCAAGACGGACGCGGTTGGCAACCACGCGCCGACCGCGAAGACCGTGGAGGGATCGCGATGGTGCACCTGATGAAGCGGGGTCGCGAAAGTGACGAACCGATGGCTCATCCAGCCGTGAAGCGCGTACTCGAGAAACGTCCAGGCAAGCATCCCGGCCGCGAACAGTATCGGACCCACGACCATATCTCGATCGTAGACAGCGACGCATTGCAGGGCAACGGCGTTGGGCCCGAATCGATCGCCGCCTACTGCTTTGCTACCTCGTGCAGGATCTCGACCGCCTTTCGATGGTCCTTGAGCAGTCCCGGGACTTCGTGCGGCTGATGGCGGCCCAAGCCGCAGGGCGCCGCTAACCCGAATTGCGGCAGGTACTGCCGGGTAATCTCGAGCCGTTTCTTGAAGCGATTGAGATCGCCCATGTTGTGAATCGATCCCAGATAGACCTTGGTGTCCCCGACCTTGAGATCCTTGAGCGGCGCGTAATAGGCGTCGTCAATCGTGTCGAGCGTCGGGAGATGCACGAAATCGACGCGGCGTCCCGATTGCGCGACTACCTCGTTGGCGAACTTCACTGCCATCGCGAGATTTTTGGGACTCACCATCGGCCAGCCGCCGAGCGTGCCGTAACAGAGGTGATATCCGACCATCACTTCCTTCGGGATGCCCGGAGTCAGATGGGCGGCAGGGGCGACATTGCGCTCCAGCATGTTGGTCTTTGGGGTCCATGGGAAGTCGGCCTCGAGGTCCATGATCTCGATGCAACAGTCCCATGAGATTGCGAGATCGGCGGGCGGGATTTTTTCGCACAGCTTGGCGATCTCGGTGCGCATCGCCTGCTCGAAACCGGGCTTGATGCGCGGGTAGTCCTCGGAGTTGCGAAAGAAGATGTCGATTGCGCTGTTGGTCAGCGGCAGCGAGACCTGGAAGCGAACATCACGCGGAATTACGCCCTCCTTGCGCAGGGTCTTGAAAACAAAATACGAGCTGAGCGCATCCTTGGTGTAGCCCAGGCGCCATCCGGGCTCGCCGAACTTAACCTCCTTGACGCCGTCCTTGACCTTGAACTCCCACAGTTCGTGACGCGTCGCCGGCTTCCATTTCTCGACCCCCTGGTTATCGCGCGGCGGACGTTTCGTGGTCTCGATATCGGGATGGCCGTGGAAGACGCGATAGGCCAGCATGTTGACCCACCAGATCCGCTCATCGGTCTCGCCGTCGGGGATGCACGGCAGATACTCGCCGATCGCGCGCCCGCAGGACTCGAAAACTTCTTCCGCGGTTTCCAAGGGCACGCTTCCCAACAT
>JBGPMT010000354.1:0-3124 GCA_041487135.1 Binataceae bacterium (SeqCode)
CGAGCTGCCGCCGACCTACGTGCAGCAGACCGAGAAATACGCCGGCCAGGTCAAGATCGTCAATCTGCCCGATGGCCGCCATACCATCGACGGCTACGTCGGCGGCATCCCGTTCCCGAATCCTCAGGAGCCGCTGAAGGGCTGGAAGCTGCTGGTCGATAACTGGTATGCCTACGCGCCCTACGTGCTGTGCGCGAATACCTGCGGGTTCACCTTTCAGGATCGCTTCGGCAACATCACGCGCAACCAGTTCTTCTTCGTGCAGCATCTGTTCAGCCATCGCGGCGACGCCGGCGTGCCGGTCGACGACCCCAAAGTGCCGGGCATCTATTACACCGAGATTATCGAGATCGAGCAGCCGGAGCAGGCGCGCTACACCACCGTGCTGACGCTCTACTATACCGATATGACCCAGTCCGAGGACACTTACGTTTTCGTCCCCGCGCTGCGTCGCTCGCTGCGGCTGTCGACGGCCGCCCGATGCAGCCCGGCGGTGGGTTCGGATTTCACCAACGACGACACCCGCCATGGCGCGTTCAACGGCAACCCGACGCGCTTCGACGCCGACTTCCTGGGCGATCGGAACATCCTCGAGATGCCCGAGCCGAATTCGAACCTGACCACCGACGACAGCGCCTTCTTTCCGCCGCTCTACTTCCCCAAGCCCGAGGTCGGCAAATGGCAGGTGCGGCCCTCGTACGTGATCGACGTGAAACGCGTGCCGTCCCAGCGCCAGGGCTACTGCTATGGCCGGCGCATCCTGTATTGCGACAAGGAGGTCTACCAGTCGATTTGGGCCGACCTCTATGACGAGAACATGAAGCTCTGGAAGATCGACTATGATCCGCAGGGTCTGATTCCGGTGCCGGGGCAGGGGATGCGCTGGACGAACGACGGCTGGGGCATCATGTTCGACGTCCAGAACCAGCACGTGAGCCGCGTGAAACTGTCCGGCGGCAACGGTTCGGTGAAGGCCAACGATGATTGCAAGGCGTTGGGCGGAGTCGACTTCACGGATACCAACCGCTACGCGAGCGTCCGGGGCCTTTCGGAAATCATGCGCTAGCGAATCTGACCGATCGATCGGAGCGTGCCCGGCAACGGGCACGCTCCGATCATCCATCACAAAGTCATTACCATCCGCCGGACGGCGGGGAATTCCCAACCTCCCTGAGCGGCAGCCATCACGCGCCGCCGCCGTTCTTCCATCCGATCAGTGGCTGGGAGTGCTGCCCCATTGCGCGGCGCAGGTCAGAATGTCGATTCTCTGTCCTTTTGTTACCGCCTGATATTTGAGCCAGAAGGAGTGGTCGACGTGCCGGCTGTCGGGCGATTCGCGCCCGCGCCATCTCCGGTATGCGCTCGGCCCGCCGTTATAGGCGGCGTACACCGAGCGCGCCAACTCGTCGGGCTTGCCGCTGCTCATCGCGCCGCGCTTCTTTTCAACCCCCTGTATCAGGCGCGCGAGAATTTCCATCCCCGCGCTCGAGTTGTACAGAATGTCCCATTCAAGCCGCGGCACGCTGTAGAAGCCGCGCCAGACGTACCGGTTCACCTGCATCAGGCCGACGTCGTGCGACGAGGATTCGAGATAGACCACGCGGTTGTTCTTGCGGATGAATTGCCGCCAGCAGCTTTCCTGCCATGCCACCGCCTTGACCAGCGCCAGATAGACCACCCGGTAGCGCGCATCGACGCCCTGGTCGGCATACTCAGTGAGACCGCTCAGCTCGATGAGCTGCTCCATGTCGGTACGATACTGCTGCGCGTTGTCACCGTTGACCACCACGCGCTTGAGCCTTTTTCCCAGCGCCTGAAGCCGATGCGCGAGGGCAGTGGCTTCACCCGGGTCTCCCTCGGTTCCATAGGCGCTTGATGGGCTCAGGAGCCATCGCAGGAACTCGAGATTCGAAGTAGCCGCCGGGGCGGGCGATGGAGCCGGGCTCACGGTTTTGTCGGGAGAAGCCGTAGCCTCGGGGCTGGCCAAAGCGGGCGACGCAGGCGCCGCCGGCGTTTGATCGGCCGCCGAGGGAGCCGATGCGGTTGGTTCGGCGCTTGGTGATTCGCTCGGGGTCGGAGCTTCAGACGCCGTGGAGCTCGCAGTCGGTTGCTCGGACTGGGCCGGAGTTGGCGACTCGGTAGGCGCCGGTGATGGCGATTCGGTTGCCGGCGGCGCGGCCGTGGGCGCGGGGGAGGGCGCCTCGACCGGCTCCGTGTCCAACGGTCCTTCGGACTCGATCGGTTGCTTCACCCCGAACAGCTCCTGTAGTTCGGGATCTTCGGCGAAGGTGAAAGCCAGCGGATCGGCGGTCGATTGCGGTGCCATGATATGCGCGAGCCGCCGCAGATCGTCTGCCGAGACCCGCATCCCGAGCGCCGGCGCGGCCTGATCGAGCGCAAACAGCGCATCGCCCGCCGAAATGAACTCGAGGAATTGCAGCGACCGATCGCCCAGCGTGCCGCGCCGGGCGGCCGCGCGCACGATCTCGCCGAGCTGGTGCCACACCTCGAGGAACAGCAGCCGCACCGGGTCGGGACCGCCGCTTTGCGGATTTTCCAAGGCTTCGACCAGGCGCGAGCGGCTGTCCAGCAACAGGCCCAGGAGATCATCGCGAAACTGCGGATCCTTGTTCGCACCGCCGAGTTGTTTGACCGCGAAGACCAGGAAGGCGTCCCATTGATCGAGCTGCGTTTCGAAGGCGGCGATCTCCTGGGAGGTCACCTGCACGGGCTGGGGTGCGGCCGGGGCGCCGGTCGGCATCGGCGGCAGCGTGAGCTGAATTCTTGCGCGAATCCCGTCGTCGAGCACGGCGATCCCGGGAAGCACACGGAGCGTCGCAAGCGTCGCGCTGACGCGTTGGGCGACGGCAGGCGGACTCGCAGCGATAGCCAGCTGCTTCAGCTGGTCGGTGGCGGGATTCAGATCGAATTCGAAGGTCTCGAGCCGCTGGATGAAGTACCGCTTGACCAGGTCGAAGCCCTTGCCCGCGATCAGCGTCTTCTCATGGCGTGCGTTGAGCAGGTGGAGATCGGTGATCCGCAGCTTGAGCATGTGGCCCGCGACATAGGGCTCGCTCTCAGCCTGGATTATGCCGTTCCAGACGATCGGGTTGACGCACTTCCC
>JBGPMT010000355.1:0-3123 GCA_041487135.1 Binataceae bacterium (SeqCode)
CGCAGACCCGCGAGCATATCCTGCTCGCCCGCCAGGTCGGCGTGCCTTACATCGTGGTCTTCATGAACAAGGTCGACATGGTCGACGACCCCGAATTGCTCGACCTGGTCGAACTCGAGGTCCGCGACCTGCTGAAGAAGTACGAGTTCCCGGGCGACGATGTCCCGGTTATCCGCGGCAGCGCGCTGAAAGCCCTGGAATGCGGCTGCAGCAAGGACGATTGCCCGAACTGCAAGCCGATTCTCGATCTGATGGCGGCGGTGGACGCTTATATCAAGCAGCCTGAGCGCGAGATCGACAAGCCGTTCCTGATGCCGATCGAGGACGTGTTCTCGATCTCCGGGCGCGGCACCGTGGTCACCGCACGCGTCGAGCGCGGCCGGGTCAAGGTCGGCGGGGAGGTCGAGATCGTCGGCTTCCGCGATACCAGCAAGACCGTGGTCACGGGCGTCGAGATGTTCCGCAAGATCCTCGACGAGGGCCAGGCGGGCGACAATATCGGCGTGCTCCTGCGCGGGCTCAAGCGCGAGGACGTCGAGCGCGGGCAGGTGCTGGCGCAACCCGGCTCGATTACGCCCCATACCCGGTTCGAGGCCCAGACCTACGTGCTCACCAAAGAGGAGGGCGGACGGCATACGCCGTTCTTCAACGGCTATCGCCCGCAGTTCTACTTCCGTACCACCGATGTCACCGGCGTGATGACGCTCCCGGAGGGCACCGAGATGGTGATGCCGGGGGATAACGTGACCGCGGTGGGCGAGCTGATCACGCCGGTCGCGATGGAGCAGGGGCTGCGGTTCGCGATCCGCGAGGGCGGCCGCACGGTCGGCGCCGGCGTGGTTGCGAAAGTTCTGAACTAAGGCGGCGCTTGAAAAAGGACGGGATGCAGGAGAGCCGAGAGACGTGGCTGACCGGATGAACGAGAAGATACGCATACGTCTTAAGGCGTACGACTATCGGCTGCTTGACCAGTCGGTGCGCGAGATCGTCGATACGATCCGCCGTACTGGCGGGCGGGTGGCCGGGCCAATCCCCTTGCCGACCCGGATCGAGCGGTTCACGGTGAATCGCTCGCCGCATGTCGACAAGAAGTCGCGCGAGCATTTCGAGATCCGCACCCATAAGCGGCTGCTCGACGTGATCGAGCCGACCCAGCAGACCATCGACGCGCTGGGCAAGCTCGACCTCGCCGCCGGCGTCGACGTTGAAATAAAGCTTGGATGAGACGGCCGTGCTGAGCGGACTGATTGGCAGGAAACTCGGGATGACGCAGGTGGGCGACGCCGGCGGACGGGTGCGCGCCGTGACCGTGATCCAGCTCGGCCCGTGCATGGTCACCCAGCTCAAGAGCGCGGCCCGCGACCGCTACGAGGCGGTACAGGTGACCTACGGGCGCAAGAAGAACTCGCGGACGAGCGCGGCCGAGCGCGGCCATTTCGCCAAGAGCGAGATCGCGCCCGGAGTCACCACGCGCGAGTTCCAGCGCCGCGGCGAGGGCGAGATCAAGCTTGGCCGGACGATCGCCGCAGGCGAGGTGTTCAAGCCGGGCGACCTGGTCGACGTCTCGGGCGTCTCGAAGGGGCGCGGCTTCGCGGGCGTGATCAAGCGCCATCATTTCGCCGGCTTCCCGGGCTCGCACGGGACCCATGAATACTTCCGCCACGGAGGTTCGATCGGTAACCGCTCGTACCCGGGCCGCGTGCGCAAGGGACTGCGGATGGCCGGGCAGATGGGCAACCAGGGAGTCACGATCGTCAACCTGCCGGTGATCGACATCCTGGCCGAGGACAACGCGATCGTGATCGGCGGGGCAGTGCCGGGCGCGGACGGCGGAATCGTGACCGTCAGGCATGCCGCCAAGCTGCGGCGCCGGACGGCGGATGAGAGCAATGGCTGAGGGCGAGAACCATATTGCATCCGTCAGGCTGCCGCTCTATTCGCTCCAGCATCAGCAGGTCGGCGAACTCGACATCTCTGCGCGGGTCTTCGCCTGCGAGGGGAATCCGGGGCTCTTTCACGAGGCGGTGCGGATGCAGCTTGCGAACCGGCGCGCCGGCACCGCGGCGACCAAAACCCGCGGCTTCATCTCGGGCGGCGGACGCAAGCCGTGGCGGCAGAAGGGCACCGGGCGCGCGCGCGCCGGCTCGACCCGCTCGCCGCTATGGCGCCATGGCGGTACCACCTTCGGCCCGCAGCCGCGTGATTATTCCTACTCGATGCCGAAAAAAGCCTGGCGCAAGGCGCTCTGCATGGCGCTTTCGGATCGGGCCCGGGACGGCAAGCTGGTGGTGGTGAATTCGTTGGAGCTCGCGGAGCCCAAGACGCGTTTGGCCAAGGCGATGCTCGAAGGGCTCGGCCTCAAGCACGCATTGATCGTCCTCGGCGAGGGCGAGCAGAGCTTTTATCGCGCGGCGCGCAATCTGGCGGCGTACAAGGTGCTGCGGCTGGGCGGACTCAACGTCTTCGATATCCTGAATTACGACGAACTCCTGATGACCGACAAGTCGGCGCGCGCGCTCGAGGCGCGCCTGGGAGAGCGCGGGCGATGATCGACGAGAGCCTGATCATCTCGCCGCTGGTCACCGAGAAGGGCACGCTGATCGCGGAGCAATCGAACCAGGTGGCGTTTCGGGTGCGGCCCGAGGCGACCAAGGACGCGATTCGCGAGACGGTCGAGGAACTGTTCAAGGTCACGGTGATCAAGGTGCGGACCTCCAACTTCATGGGCAAGGAGCGCCGGCGCGGACGGATCGTCGGCCGCCAGACCAACTGGAAGAAGGCCTACGTGACCTTGAAGGAAGGGGACCGGATCGAATTTTTCGAGGGTGCCTGAGCGCCGCAGCGAAGCTTTTTAGGGACTGAAATCTTTGACGGATTGAATTTGCGATGGCAGTAATCCAGCTAAATCCACGCACCCCCGGCCAGCGCTTCCAGCAGGTCGCGGACTTCTCGGAACTCACGCCCAAGGCGCCCGAGAAGGCTCTGCTGAAGCCGGTAAAGCGCTCGGGCGGACGCAACAACCGGGGGCGCATGACCATGCGCCATCGCGGCGGCGGTCACAAGCGGATGCTGCGCGTGATCGACTTCCGGCGCGATCATGACGGGGTGGCGGCGACGGTCGCA
>JBGPMT010000356.1:0-3123 GCA_041487135.1 Binataceae bacterium (SeqCode)
CTGGGTCCGGTGATGTCGGCGGCGGATACCGCGGCCGACGAACAGCTGGCCGCGCGCAATTTCTTCGTCGACGCCGACCATCCCGCGCTCGGCCGCACGCTCCGCAGGCCCGGGGCATTCGCCAGGTTTAGCCGCACGCCACTTGATGTCTCGCGCCCGGCGCCGGCCCTCGGCGAACATAACGAGTTGGTCTATCGCAAACTTCTGGGTTACTCAGCCGGGCGGATCGCCGAGCTGCGCGCCGCCGGTGCGATTTGAACGGAAAGGCGCAAAGAACTGCGATGAGACGCTACGCGCTCGAGGGAGTTCATGTGCTCGATTTCGCCTGGGTCGGTGTCGGGCCAATTACCACCAAGTATCTCGCCGACAATGGCGCCGACGTGATCCGAATCGAGTCGGCGGCGCGGATCGACGTCCTGCGCGTTTCGCCACCGTGGCAGGATGGGCAGCCGTCGAGCATCAACTCGAGCCAGTTCTTCGCGAGCTACAACACCTCGAAGAAATCGCTCACGCTGGACCTGAGCAAGCCCCGGGCGCGGGAAATCGCGCTGCGGCTGCTGCCATGGGCTGAGATCGTGACCGAGAGCTTCACGCCGAAGGTGATGCGCAACTGGCAGCTCGATTACGAGCATCTGAGCGCCCTCAAACCGGAGCTCGTGATGCTCTCGACCTGTCTGCAGGGACAGACCGGACCACGCTCGGGTTTTGCCGGCTTCGGCCAGTTGCTTTCGGCGCTGTCCGGCTTCTACCACATCTCGGGCTATTCGGAGGACGAAATCTGCCCGCCCTACGGCGCCTACACCGATTATGTGGCGCCGCGGTTTGCCGCCTGCGCCGTGCTCGCCGCGCTCGACTACAAGCGCCGCACCGGAGTTGGCCAGCATATCGACCTCGCGCAATACGAGGCGGGCGTGCAGTATCTCGCGCCGGCCCTGCTCGACTATTTCACGGCCGGACGGGTGCTCGGAGCGCGGGGTAATCGATCGGATCGTTACGCTCCCAACGGCGCCTATCGATGCCGCGACGAGGATGGCAACGAGCGCTGGCTCGCGATTGCGGTCGCCGACGATCACGAATGGGCGGCGATGCTGGGCGCGCTCGGCGCACCGCCCGAGCATCGGTTCGCGACGATGGACCAGCGGTTCGAGCGGCGCGAAGAGCTGGATCGATTCATCGGCGGATTGGTCCGCGATCGCTCGGCTGACGATCTTACCGCGACGCTCCAGACCGCGGGCGTGGCGGCATACCCGGTGCAGACCTGCCTCGACCTGCATCGCGATGAAAACCTGCGCGCCTTCGATTTCTGGCATTGGCTGGATCACAAGGAGATGGGGCCGTCGCCGTACGAAGGCCTGGCACATCGGATGAGCGTCACGCCGGGCGAACTGAGAAGTCCGGCGCCGACGCTGGGGCAACACAACGAGGAGATACTCGGCGGGATGCTGGGGCTCAGCAGCGACGAAATCGCGGAACTCAAGCGCGAGCAGGTCGTTTACTGAGGCTCGAGGCGGGCCGCGATCTAATTTTCGCCGGCCGACGGATCACCCTTGCGTTACGAACTCAAAATCGCACTGCGCTACCTGAAGGCCCGCCGCAAAGAGGCGTTCATCTCGATCACCACCCTCTTCACCGCGCTCGGCGTGATGCTCGGGGTGGCGGCGCTGACTATCACGCTGTCGGTGATGGGCGGGCTGGAGGCGAGTCTGCGCGAGCGGGTATTGGCGGTGACGCCGCAAATCGAGATCCAGAGTTATGGCGGCGCGATTACCGATTACGCGGCGCTGGTCCGTCGCGCGCGGAGCATCGCCGGCGTGACCGCGGCCGACCCATTCATGATTGCACAGGCGATGGTGAGCTCGACGGGCGGAGTCAGCGGCGTGGTGGTGCGCGGAATCGACGCCGCGAGCCCGGGGATGATCGCGAAAATCGGGCGCTACATCCGGACCGGCAGTCTCGCGAGCCTCACGCAAAACGGCGCTCCGGCCGCAGGCGCGGCACCGCTTGCGGACTCGGTCGCACTCGGCACGACGCTGGCCGAGCGGCTGAAGGTAAAGGTGGGCGATACGGTTCGCATCGTCGCGCCGATCGTCTCGGGTGCGCAATTGACGACCAAGGCCGCGCAATTCAGAGTCGGGGCGATCTTCGAATCGGGCATCGATTTCGTCGATCGCGATCTGGTTTTTGCGGGCCTTGCGGCGACGCAGACTTTCTTCGGACGCCCGGGCCAGGCCGACGGGATCGAACTTCATCTTGCGAACCTCGACGCCACCGAGCAGATCACGAAGGTACTGCGAACGCAGCTCGGGCAGCATTATGCGGTGCGCAACTGGATCGATTTCAACCACGCCGCCTCGGCCGGCTTCGCGCTGCTCAAATGGGTCTATTCGGCCGTGCTGCTGCTGCTTATCGGCGTCGCCGCGTTCAACCTGATCGCCACGCTGATCATGGTAGTGATGGAGAAGCGTAAGGACATCGCCGTGCTGCTGACGATGGGCGCAAGCCGATCGGCGATAAGACTGGTGTTCGTGTTGAAAGGGCTGATCGTCGGTGCCGTGGGCACCGCGGCCGGCCTCGTGCTAAGCGCGTTGGGATGCTTCGCGCTTGCCCGCTACCACTTCATCCACATCCCCAAGGCGGTCTACGGAATCTCGACCGTACCGGTCGCCGCCGCCCCGCTCAACTTTGTGCTGGTGGGGCTCGCGTCGCTGGCGCTATGCCTGTTGGCCACGGTCTATCCGGCGCGCCAAGCTTCGCGCGAAACGCCCGCCGAGGTGCTGCGATAACCATCACGCAGGCTCGTGGCCGCGATCGGAGCCGATAGCCGAGGCGCGCGCATCGCGGAACCTATCGAGCTGCGGAGGTTATCGATCTGTCGGTTCAGGATTGGCGCGGCGCGGTGAGGCCGACTTCGCTTTGCGAATCACCAGCGTTTCATGGCCGCGCACTTTGATGGTGCGGGCCGAGTCAGACTGGAAATTTCCGCCGCTGCCGCTCTCCTCGGCGAATCTGTGCCGGCCGCCGGTGTTACGCCGCCGCCGCCAATTGCTCAGTTCTTCGGAAAGCTTGGAAGCGACCGAATGATCCCGGTCTTCGAGTTCGGCTGCGGTGTCCTCGCGGCCGGTA
>JBGPMT010000357.1:0-3120 GCA_041487135.1 Binataceae bacterium (SeqCode)
GCTCCCCCAATTGCGGAAGACATCTTCCGGCGTTTCAAACGGGAGGCTGCCAATCAAAAGTAGTTCATTCGCCATCGCACAATCTCCCAGCGCCCGGGCACATCGTGATACCGCCGCGGTTCGCCAGACAGTATCGGGATAAACCGCGCGCGCCGTCAAACGAACCGGTTGACTAGTGTGGTGTCCCATAAATGACTTTGCGAAAGGACGGCCGGATTAATCGCTCCGCGTTGATCCTTCGCCACGGCTCGCGCCGCTCACCGGCTCAGGATGACAGGAGAATTGGCTTTTGTGTCATCCCGAGCGAGCCGAGCGTGGGTGAGGCGACGAGGGATCAACGCGGAGCGATTTTGCTGAATGGTTGAAGTTAGTTACGGGACACCACACTAGTCCCTTCCGCTCCTGTGTCGCCTGCCTGCGAAAAAGAACGAATTACATGCCGAGCAGGCGTGCCGTCAGCTCGGTAGCGGGCGATCGGGCGACATCCGTCCAGGAGCCTTCCTGGACTATCCGTCCCGCTTCGATTACCGCGACCTGGTCGCAGAGCCGGCCCAGTATCTCGGCGCGATGATCGACCGCGACCATCGTGAAGCCGAGTTTCCGCTGCCATTGCAAAATCGCGCCAGCCAGATCATTCATGGTCGGCAGGTCGAGCGCGCCGAATGGTTCATCCAGCAGCACCAGCGGAGGGCGGCGCGCCAGCATCCGCGCCAGCGCAACGCGGCGCGCCTGCCCGCCGGAGACCTCGCGCGCCGGCTCGTTCCATAGCGGCGCGAGCGCGAGCCGCTCCTTAAGCTCTCCGATCCAGGCTGCCGCCGCCTCGCGATCGCCGTTGCCCAGCCCAAAGCAGACGTTCTCCGCCACCGTCAGATGCGGGAACAGCAGATCGTTTTGCGTCAGATAGGCGATCGGCCGGCGATGGAGCGGCAGGTTGGGCGGATAAAATCGCTGGCCGCCAAACCGCACTTCGCCCGCATCCGGCGCCTCCAGGCCGGCGATACATGAGAGCACCGTGCTCTTGCCCGCGCCCGAGGCGCCGAACAGCCCGAGCCGCCCGCCGCGCTCGAGCCGCAGCCGCACCTCGACGACGAACGGGCGCCGCCGCTTTACGATTCGCGCCTCAAGCATTCGACGATCGGATCTGCGCCAGCAAGTGAATCGCCCACGGCAGCGGCAGCGCAGTCAAAATGAAAATCACCAGCAACGGCATCACGGCGGGCATCCCCGCATCCTGCAAGTTCACCCACATCTGCACCGGCATCCCGCTCGGATAGTAAGCCGTCACCAGCACCGCTCCAAATTCGCCGAGCGCGCGCACCCAGGCGAGGCTGAAAGCGGCGGCCAGGCCGAGCCGCGCCAGCGGAAAAGTGATGCGGCGGAAAACCTGCCATGGACCCAGCCCCAGCAGCGCCGCGATGCGTTCGAGATCGAACGGCACGGCGGCCAAGGCCGCGCGCGCGGCCACGATGTAGTAGCCGATGCTGACGTAAACCTGCGTCGCGGTGAAGGCCAGCGCGCTGTTGCTGGTCAGGATGCCGAGACGCAGCAGCCAGGCGCCGAAGGAATTCTGCGGCCCGAAGGCGAGCGACAGCAGAATGCCGAGCGCCAGCGGCGGCATCAGGATGGATACCAGGATCGCCGCCTCCCACAGAATCCGCTCGCGGCCCGAGTGGCGCGCCAGGTAGAGCGCGACCGGCGTGCCAAGCAGGATATCGATCAAAATCGCGAGCGCAGTGAGCGACAATGAAACCCTGACCGCCGCCGCGGTCGAGCCGTGAATGCCGCCGTCCCATTGCCATGCGCCGACCGGAGCGAACAGCCCCGCCAGCGGATAGAGCAGCGCCAGCGTAAAGACCAGCAGCGCCGCGCGGCCCAGCCATACCGAGCGCACGGGTTTAAGGGGTGAGCGGCTGGGCGTCGCCCGGGCCGTCGTAATGGTAACGCGCCATGATCTCGCGCGCCTCGACGCCCGTCAGCCAGGCGAGAAAGCGGGCCGCCAGCTTCGGTTGCGGCGCATCGCGCAGCACGGCGGCATAAAAGACCAGTGGCGACGGATGTAGAGCCTTGCCGTTCAGAACCACGGTAGCCTTGCGATATTCGTTCTCCAGCGCCGCGTCACCGAGATTGATCTCGCGTGGCAGCATGATGAACGGGACGCCCATCGTTTCGGGCTGAGTCTTGTACGCCGGGCTGGCGTCGAGCTGACCGGCTTGCAAGCGGGCCATCACCTCCGGTTCCTGAAAAATCTGCCGTGGGTTGAGCTGCGGTCCCAGAATCTTATCCGCCAGATGCGGCTGATGATAGTAAATTTCCGCGAGCAGCAGCATGAAGGTCGTGTTCAGCCCTTGCGGATCGACGCCGGGATCGGTGCGTCCGAAACGGAGCTCGGGTCGCTCGAGAATTTGCCACCACGGCTGGCCATCGGGATGCGCAAACTGCGCGGCGAAGCGGCTCCTGGGGCTGTAAGCGAGCACCATCTCGGTGCGCGCGATCGGGATCGCGCGCTCGGCCTTTCCCGCCTTCAGCACCGTGCGCATCGGTCCGGGAGTGACCGCGATAAAGATGTCGGGCCGGATACTGCCGGCGACGATCAGGTTGGCGAGCCCGGTCGAGCCCTGGGCGCGGCCGCGCAGCTCGGCGTCCAGGCGCTTGGCGATCGCAGGACGAATTCCGCGGTTCATCAGCGCGCCCATCGAGCCTGCGTAGGCGACCTCGAGTGGCGTCTCGGCGCGTGCCGCACCGGCCGCCAGAGCCATCGCCAGCAGCACGAGACTTAACGCCGCGACGTAACGGCCGAAAAATGTCATCGTTCGAATCAGAAGGGTGTCCTGACCGAAAGCACCACGCCGTGGTTGAGAAGCGGATGCCTGGTCACCGCGACCTGATAGCCCGCACCGATCACAAACCGCAGGCGGCTCCAGATATGGAAACGGCCCAGGATCAATCCGGGAGTCAGGAAGAGCTGGCTCTTGCCCCCGCGTTCGCCGTTCGGCCACCAGGTATAGTTGGTCTCGAGCTCAGGCCAGAGGAAGAACTCCGGTATATGGTATTGGAAGGCGGTGTTGTAGATGACCGGCGAGCCGAGCCGTTTGAGGCCGCCGTCGGGCAGCGCCGTCGCCA
>JBGPMT010000358.1:0-2995 GCA_041487135.1 Binataceae bacterium (SeqCode)
TCGCTCGGCTTGGCGAGGAACAGCTGGCCCATCTTGGTATCGGCGAACGCGAGCGTCTGCTCCTCGTGGCAGGCCTCGCAATAGAGGCTCCCGATGTAATGCGCGGGCGGGCCGGCATAGCCGCGGATCGGCACCTCGTTATTCGCCGAGCCGCCCCCTGCCAGGACCGGCGAGCCGACGGTGGTCAACGCGATGAGTGCAAAACTTGCGAATGCTCGCGAAATGGTCCGCATCCCCTCACATCTTCCGTTGCGGCTCTTATGACACACGCGGCTCGACACACCAATCGAGTCGCGGGCGCATCGCAGATCGATCGCGGAATTGGCTAAGGGCTGAGGCCGAAGAGGCGGCCGATGCCAGCGAACAGGCCACCGCCAGGCGTCGGCGCAGCCGCGGGTGATGGGCCAGGATTGGCGGGCG
Source organism: Binataceae bacterium (SeqCode) (assembly GCA_041487135.1). Taxonomy (GTDB): domain Bacteria; phylum Desulfobacterota; class Binatia; order Binatales; family Binataceae; genus JAJPIG01. Next base: position 421 of record JBGPMT010000358.1, read on the forward strand.
CCGTACCCGCGTCAGCCGCGGTATCCGGCATGGTGGGCGTGGTACCCGATGCTCCGGCTGTAATCGTGCCTGCTCCCGGAGCCATTCCGCCGTGCAGCGCACAGTACGCCGTCGGCGCGGTATCGTAGAGGAACGGCATCCTGGCCGTGCGCGGACAGGCCGGCGTGGCGAGCCCGCCGGTCGCCGGATCGATGGTTGCGAAGGTGATTCCCGGCGGCACCGGGAAATCGACGCCGCGCGGTGCCGCGTTGGCCATGAAACGCGCCCAAGCTGGCAGGGCGGCATCCGCACCGGGCAGACCTAGCGATTGCGGCTGATCGAACCCGACCCAGACGCCGCACACCAGCGCGGGCGTGTAACCGACGAAATAGGCGTCGCGGAAATCCTCGGTGGTGCCGGTCTTGCCGGCCGCCGGAAAGTCAATTCCCATCCGGCTCGCCGCCGCGCCGGTGCCGTAATGCATCACATTTTCGAGCGCGCCGGTCATTACGTAGGCGACGTCCGAGGCGACCAGCCGTTGCGCCTGCGCGGTGTGTTGATAGACGACTTGGCCGCCGCGGTCGACGATCGACTCGATCGCGTAGGGCGGATGCGCCACGCCGGCGGCGGCAAACACCTGGTAGACCGAGGTCAGGTTGAGCAGCGTGGAGTCGCCCGCGCCGATCGAGATCGGCAAGAACGCCGGCAGATGTTCCGTGATTCCCATCTCATGCGCCGTGCGCACGATCCGTGGCGCTCCGAGCAGGCTCCCGAGGTAGACGGTCGGAACGTTGAGCGATTTGGCCAGCGCGTCGGCCACCGTCACTGTCCCCTGGTAGGTGTGCTCGTAGTTGACCGGCGTCCATCCGCCGAACGACATCGGATGGTCGGGCAGCAGCGAGGCGAGCGTCACGGTTTCGGACAAGGGCGAGCGCGAGGGATCGAGCGCGATCAGGTAGACAATCGGCTTGAACGCCGAACCGGTCTGCCGCTCGGCCATCGCAGCCCGGTTGAACTGGCTCACGCGGTAGTCGCGTCCGCCGGCCATCGCGCGAATCGCGCCGCTGCGCGCGTCGAGCGCGACCAGCGAACCTTCGAGTTGTTTGCTTTTATCGCGGCGCCGCAGCCCCGGATGGAGTTTCTCGAGGCGCGCGAGGTTGCCGACTACCGCGGTTTGCGCGTCCGCTTGCAGCTCGGGATCGACAGTCGCGTAGACCCGCAGGCCGCGCAGCGAGCCGCTGAAGCCGGGCGTCTTTTGGACCAGGCTCGTCACGTAGTCGGTAAAATATGGCGCGCGGCGCAGACCGGGCGCTTTTGCGACCGCGACCGGCGCGGCGAACGCGGCCGCATAAGCAGCCTGATCGATTATTCCCGCACGCCGCATCACCCCCAGCACCACGTCGCGCCGCGCGCGGCAGGCCTCCGGATGGCGCCGCGGATCGTACAGGCTGGGCGCCTGGATCATTCCGATCAGAATCGCCGCCTCACTCGGCGTCACCTCGCTCAGGTCCTGGTTGAAAAGGTAACGCGCGGCCAGCGGCAGCCCGTAGATCGGCGTGCCATCGTACTCGCCCATCGGAACGTCGTTCACATAGCGTTCGAGGATGTCGTTTTTCGAGAGCTTCAGCTCGATCACCAGCGCGACTGCGAGCTCCTTGAATTTGCGCCGGAAGCTGCGCCGATGCTGGCTGATAAAGGTGCGGGCGAGCTGCTGGGTGATCGTGCTGGCGCCCTGGGCGAGGCGATGCGCATGCCAATCGTTGATCGCAGCCTCGATGATTCGCATCGGATCGACGCCGGGATGGAAGTAAAAGAAGCGATCCTCGGTCGCGATCAGGCCGCGCGCCAGGTACGGCTTCAAATCCGAGCGCCGGACCTCGACGCGCTCGGCCGGCGCGTCGGGATAGAGCCGCCCGATGACCTCCGGCTCCAGCATCGCGTGCTCCATCGGCATCCCGAAGTAGTCATGGATCCCGATGACCGTGCTGCCGGCGAGGTTTAGGCGCACCAGGGTCGCCGGGACCGTGCGCACCCCGTTCGAAAACGGCCGGAAATAGATCATCATCGCGCCGGGCTGCTGGGTGAACTGCCCGGGACGGGTGACGCTCGAGGCCTCGCTGTAACTCAGATGGCGCAGCCGATCGAGGATATGCATCCGGGCGAGATCGTCACCCGGACCGATGACCAGCGGCGCCGAGTAGATCGCCGAGGTCAGGCCGGCGGCGCGCTGCTCGATGAGCGCGGAGATCTGGCTGTAAAGCTCGGCCAGGTAAAATCCGAATCCAAATGAAAACAGCAGGAACGCGGCTAACCCGATCCGCCGCCAGTTCCATCGCGACCAGTTCCGCCACGATATGTGCTTGCTGCCGGACCCGCGCGGGCGACCCATGCCACTAGCTCCATCCTGCCGGCCCTCGCTGACGCGCCAACTATCGGCGCGCGCGCTCCCCCGCAGATTTCCCTTCCGGTGTATATATAGCGTCGGCCCCCCGCTCCATACAGTCAAGCGCGATGATGCGCGGAGACGGTTCGGCAGTCCGGTTTTCGCGCTACCCAGGCGCGCCGGGGCGAGCTAATATCGTCTCGATTTCAGGCA
>JBGPMT010000359.1:0-2952 GCA_041487135.1 Binataceae bacterium (SeqCode)
CGCCCGGTATTCCATTGATCCTCAACGTCTTTGGCAGCCGCCGGCGGATGGCGGCAGCCCTCGGCGCTGAGACCGAGCTCGAAGCCAAACTCAAACTGAGCAGGATCCTGAACGAACCTGGCAGCTGGCTCGATCCGACCATCGTGAATCGCGCGTCGGCGCCCTGCAAGGAGGTCGTTATCAAGGGCGGCCAGATCGATCTGCGGACGCAGATCCCGCAGGTATGGTTCGGCGACGAACGGCAATCGTATCCCAACTGCGACATCACGGCATCCAAGGACCCGGTCACCGGCGAACTGAATGCCAGCACCTACCGCTACGGCCTGATGAGCGTCGATCCCGACGGCAAGCCGTATCCGGAGGAACTCCAGAAGTCATACATGACCGCGTACGCGTGGTGGAACCCGATCTATAACGACCTCGGCGTTCACTACTCAAAAGCGGTCAAGCTGGGCAAATCGCTGGACGTGGCGATTGCATATGTTCTCGATCCGACCCTGTTTGCGATTGGCGGCGGACCGTCGATTCTGCTTGGCACTCATGCGTGGGACAAATATGCATTGACCGGCGCGGTGCGCGGCAAGCCGCTGGAGTTGGTCAAGTGCGAAAATTCGGATCTCTACGTCCCGGCGAGCGCGGAATATGTATTGGAAGGGCAATTGATAGTTCCGCCGCGGGAAGAGCCCGACGGACCGCATGGAAATTTTCTCGGTTACTACGATCCGGCATTCATACTGCCGTTGATCAAAATCAATACCATCACGCGCCGCCGCCAGCCGATCTGGTACAACGTCTACGAGATGTGGCCGCCCTTCGACCACGGCTACGTCGGAGTCACTTTCATTGCGGTTGAGATCCTGGCCGAACTCCAGCGCAAGCTGCCGCAGGTCAAGGACGTGGTCGTGCATGGCGGCACCTGGCTGCCCTTCGTGGTCGTCCAGCTTTCGTGCGACCGGGATGAGAAGCCGTTTCACTGGTTTGGCCGGCATGTGATTCACGCGGTCTGGTCGGCGGCCGGGCGCTTTCCGAGGATGATGAAATACATAGTCGTGGTTGGCCCGGATATCGACCCGTATAACCTGACCGACGTGCTAATCGCGATGGTCACGCGGACTCAACCCAAGCGGGATTTCATGTTCAATGAGTATGGCGGCGCGCTGGTGCTCGATCCGTCGGCGCCGCGCGGACCGCAGGGAAACACGCTCATCAGCGAGCAGGTGGGAATAGACGCGACCATCAAGGTTCCCGAGGCCGGCCCCGAATTCGCCAAGGTTGCGCGGCCCAGCCGGGAGGAGATGGATCGCATAGCGAAGAAGTTCGCGCGCTATATCAGGAAATAGTCAGTCGTGGGATCGAGGTTCGCCGGGCGGAACAGTTCGTGATTCCTCGGCGAGCCGGCTTTTTTGTACTTTTCCCAGTCCGCTCATCGGCAGTGAGTCGCGGAACACTACCTGGTCCGGAAGCTTGTAGTCCGCGATCCTGGAGCGGCAGAATTCCTTTACCTGATCTGCGGTGAGGCGGCTCCCTTCCCTGAGCACGACAAAAGCCCGGCCCTTTTCGCCGAGCACCGGGTCGGGAACCCCGATCACGGCTGACATCAGGATTGCCGGATGTTTCTGCAATACCGCTTCGACCTCAGCCGGATAGACGTTGAAGCCGCCGCGAATGTACATCTCCTTCTGCCGGCCTTCGATCGAAAGAAAACCGCTGGCATCGATCCGCCCCAAATCGCCGGAGTACCACCAACCGCCGCTATCGAGCACCTTGGCGGTCTGCTCATCGTCGCGGTAATAGCCCTTCATGATGGAGCCGCCGCGAACCGCGATTTCACCCGTCGTCCCCGCCTCCACCTCATGCCGGTTTGCATCCACGATCCTGATTTGAGAGCCCGGCATCGGCTTTCCGGAAGTGCCCGTGGTTTGTTCGATGGAAGCGTCGGGAGGCATCCAGGTGACTAGCCCGGCAGTTTCGCTTGCGCCATATGCATTGATCACCCGGGCGGGCATCCGGCGGCAGAGCTCCGCGGCGAGCTCCGGGGCGACCGGAGCGGCGCCCACCAGCACGCGCTCGAGAGTCGAGAGGTCGTAACGTTCGAAATCCGGCACGTTCATTTGAAGAATGTAGATGGTCGGCGGACCCGCAAGGCAGGTGATGCGCTCCGACTGAAGCATCTCCAGCGAGCGCTCCGCCTTGAATACCTCCATCAGCACCAGCGTCGCACCGACGTGGAGCGCCGGGATGGTCTGGATGATCGAGCCCGCTGCGGTGGCAAACGGAACCATCAGCAGAATTCGATCGCCGTGCCGGAAGAGCCCGACCTCGGCCGCCCTGGCGCCGTAAAAGCGCAGCGCGCCGTGCGTGATCATCGCGCCCTTCGGGCGTCCGGTAGTGCCCGAGGTATAGATGATCAGCGCCAGCTCGGAATCTTCCACCCGTCCTTCGAGATCGCGGACCACGACGGTATCGGCCGCGGCCAGCAGCTCGTCGTAGGCGAGCGCTTCGGAGTTATGCGCGGCCCGGTCCCCATCGACGGCGATCACGCGGCCAAGGCCGGGGATCCGGCGCTGGAGCGCGAGGCTGCGGGCGAGAAAATCCTGCCCCTGGAATTCACCGATGCTGAACAGGACCGAAGCCCCGGAGTGCTCGAGCACGTACTGCACCTCGTCGTCGGCAAGGCGGATATTGATCGGCACCACGACGATCCCGGCGCGCAGGCAGGCGAGATAGATCAGCAGATATTCGGCGTGGTTCGGCAGCCAGATGGCGGCGCGGTCCGCTCGGGCGACTCCCTGTCGGAGCAGGCCGGTCGCAATCGAGTCGGCTATCTGGTCGAACTCCGCGTACGAGATCCGCCGCCCGCGATCGACGATCGCTTCGGCCGCGGGTTGTTCGCGAGCGGTCAGGCGCAAGAGGTCGGATATCGACATGAGCGGACGGCGCGGCCAGGGCGGC
>JBGPMT010000360.1:0-2945 GCA_041487135.1 Binataceae bacterium (SeqCode)
AACCCTGGAAGCTCGCCGACCGGATCCAGGCGCTGAGGCCCAAGCTGCGCGAGGAACTGGGGATTACGCTGCCCGCGGTCCGTATCGTCGACAATCTCGCGCTCGATCAGAACACTTACCGCATTCTGCTGCGCGGAACCGAAGTCGCGCGCGGCGTCGTCCGCTCCACCATGAGTCTCGCCATTCCCGGCGTCAAGGGCCCCCATGCCAGTGTGCGGGGAATCGAAACCGTCGAACCGGCTTTCGGCCTTCCCGCATTGTGGGTTACCGGCGAGCAGCTTTCTCACGCGCGGCTCAACGGCTACACGGTGGTCGACGCGCTGACCGCGATCGTAACTCATTTCGCCGAAACGGTCCGCGCCAACGCGAGCGAAATTCTGACCCGCAAGGACGTCGAGGCCATGCTCGAAGCGGCCCAAAAGGCCGTCCCGCGCATTGTCGAGGAGCTTTCCGGCGTCGGCATCCACCTCGGCACGGTTTATCGGGCGCTTCAGCTCCTGCTCGCGCAACGCATCGCCATACGCGACCTCCCGGTGATTCTCGAGGCGCTGGCGGCCGAGGGCGGCGCGACCAAGGATCCGGCGGAACTCGTGGAACGCATCCGCCCGCTTATCGGACGCACGATTTGCGAACCGCTGCGCCGCGCCGACGGCGTGCTGCCGGTGCTGGTCGTCGACCCCGCCATCGAGGAGCATTTCTTTACTGCCGCGGCCCAGGAACAACAGATCATCGCAGACCCGTCGGTCTTGCGCTCGATTACCGAGTCGGTCCGCAAGGCCACCGCCGACGCCGCCAGCAAAATGATGGAGATGCCAGCGGTGGTGGTATCGCCGCAGATTCGCCGCATGTTCGAACGAGTTGCCCGCCGCGCGTCACGTCACATCGTGGTCCTAGGCGCCAACGACATCCCCGTAGGGGTCGAACCCACCATCGTTGGCAGGATCGGATGAAGGCCTACGCTCAACAGGGCCCCGGCGGCGCCGCCAAACCCCTTCTCGACGAGCGCGAAATCTCGCGCCTGGTCGAAAACTATCTGCCGCTGGTGGTCAAGCAGGCCGCGCGCGTGTGGCTGTCCCCGCGCATCGGCCTCACTCGTGACGATCTGGTCTCGGCGGGGTGTTACGGGCTGCTGCTGGCCGCGCAGCGCTTCGATCCGTCCCGTGGAATCGGGTTCGGCGTATTCGCGCGTTCGCACGTGCATGGCGCCATGATGCGCGAGATCAACTCCGCGAGCAGGGCGGCCGGGGTTGGCGCCGACGAGACTTTCCCCACTCCCGTGACCGAGGTCGAACCCGACTCGCTGCCGGATGAAAGCGGCGAGGAGGAGGCCCAGGACAGTGCCGAAACCGCCCGGGTGCGGGAATTGATGGAATGCTTTCTGACCGAAAGCGAACGTACTCAACTCACCCTCTATTACTACGAGGAACTAACGCTGGCCGAAATCGCCGCCGTGGTTGGCCACTCAGAGCGCGCGGTGACCCGCGCGCTCAAGGGCGCGCTGGCCAAGCTCAAGGCTGCGATGGCCGAACAGGAGACACCATGAACGGACTCTATGTGGCGGCGGCTGGCGCCCTGAGCCAACTCGCCGGACTCGACCTCACCGCGCAAAACCTCGCCAACGTCAGCACCTCCGGCTTCCGCCGCTTGCTGAGCGTCGTGCAGTCGGTCCAAGGTCACGGTTCTCCGTACGAGTACGCGGCCGCCGACCCTGCCCCGCCCCTCGATTTGGCCCAAGGGCCCTTGCAGGCCACCGGCAATCCGCTGGACTTCGCGATTAGCGGTCCCGCCTTCCTCACCGTCCAGACCCCTAACGGCCCCGCTTATACCCGCAACGGCGAGCTCGCGATCGGGCCCGACGGCACCCTGATGGCCGCGGGCAATCCCGTGATTCGCGAGGGCGGCGGCACGGTCACGATGCCCTCGGGCGCGGTGTCGATCGGCGGCGACGGCTCGATCAATGTCGCCGGACGCCCGGTCGCACGTATGGCGCTGGCCGACCCTGCGGGCATCACGATGATGCCGATTGGCGGCAGCCTGTATCGTCCCGCGGAGAACCAGACGCTCCCGCCGTCCACCGGCAACAGCCAGATTCGCCAGGGATTCATCGAACGTTCCACCGGCACCGAGATCGGCGAAATGGTGTCACTGATGAACGTTATGCGCAGCTACGAGGCCGCGATGAAAGCAGTCGCCTCGATCGACGAAAACCAGAATCGTGCGATCCAGGCCTTCACTCTTCAGGCTTAACGGGAGGACTCTCAATGCTCGAGGCTATGTCAATCGCATCGACCGGGATGCAGGCGCAGGAAACTCGTATCCAGGTCATCTCCAACAATCTGGCCAACGCGTCGACGCCGGGCTTCAAGGTCTCGCGAGCGCGTTTCCAGGACCTGCTCTATATTAACCAGCGCGCGGCCGGGACCCAGTCTTCGCAGGTGAGTTTCGTACCCACCGGCGAGTCGATCGGACTCGGCACGCGCACCGCCGCAGTGGATCAAATCTTCACCGAAGGACAACTCGATAACACCGGCAATCCGCTCGATGTCGCGATCCAAGGCGACGGCTTCTTTCAGGTCTCGCTACCCGACGGAACCATTGCCTACACGCGCGACGGCAGTTTCCGGCTCGACCAGAACGGCCGTTTGGTCACCCTCGACGGCTACTCGATGCTGCCCGGGATCAACGTTCCACAAGGGGCGCGCAATATCACTATCGGAGCCGATGGAACCGTCTCGGTACAAGTCAACAGCCAGACCGTTCCGACCCAGGCGGGACAACTTCAGATCATCAAATTCCTCAATCCAGCCGGGCTCCAGCCGATGGGCCAAAACCTCTACGTGCAGACTCAGGCCGCCGGGCCGCCCCAGGCTGGTGTGGCCGGTCAGAACGGCTTTGGCTCGATCGCCCAGGGCTTCCTCGAAATGCCTAACGCGAGCGTCGTGCAG
>JBGPMT010000361.1:0-2911 GCA_041487135.1 Binataceae bacterium (SeqCode)
CGTGAATCCCGACAGGTCGTGCATCGACTTGCCGCTCGCGTATTGCTCGGGGCGGGTCCAGGTGAGCTGGATTCCATGCCGCTCGGGCATCGCTTCCAGATCGAGGATTTGCTGCGGACGGGCGGCCTCGGGCGGAATCGGCGCGCTCTTGACGCCGCATCCCGCAGCGATCGATACCGCGAGGAGCGCCGCCACGAGGAGCGGCGTTGCAAGCTTGATGCGCTTCATGTCTGACCGAGTCTTTCCAGCCGCCGCCGCACCGTCCGCGGGGCCGGCCCGCCGATAACGCCGCGCGCGGCAAGCGAGTTGTCGACCGAAAGAATCTTGACCGCGTCGGGTCCGAAGCGCGGCGAGTAGCGGCGCAGTTCGTCCGGCCCGAGCTGCTCCAGGGTTCTGCCCGCTGCCGCCAGATCGCGTACCAGGCGCCCGACGATTCCGTGCGCCTCGCGGAACGGAACACCGCGGCGCACGAGATATTCGGCGAGGTCGGTGGCGAGCGCAAATCCACCCGCCGCCGCGCGCATCGCGGCGGTGCGAAAGCGAAGCCGCGGCCACAGCTTCGCCATCAGCTCGAGCGCGGGCTTGACCGTATCCAGCGCGTCGAAGACCCGCTCCTTGTCCTCCTGCAGATCCGAATTGTAGGCCAGCGGCAACCCCTTCATCACCATGAGCATCGCGACCAGGTCGCCCGCGACGCGCCCGGTCCGGCCGCGGATCAGCTCCAGCAGGTCGGGGTTCTTCTTCTGCGGCATCATCGAGCTGCCGGTGGCAAACTCATCGGGCAGTTCGATAAAGCCGAATTCCGCAGACGCCCACAGGATCAGCTCCTCGCTCATGCGTGACAGATGTACGGCCGTAATCGCGGCGGCGGAAAGAAAATCCAGCACGAAATCGCGATCCGAGACCGCATCGATGCTGTTCTCGGCAAGGCGGCGGAAGCCGAGCGCGCGCGCGACCGCGCGCCGGTCGATCGGCAGCGTGGTGGCGGCCAGCGCTCCGGCTCCCAGCGGCATCACGTCGGTCCGCGCCAGGGTCTGCACGAAGCGCTCGCGGTCACGCTCGAACATCTCGATGTAGGCGAGCAGATGATGCGCCAGCGAGACCGGTTGCGCGCGCTGCAGATGGGTGTAGCCGGGCATCACGGTCGTCAGATGGCGGCGCGCCACGGCGGCCAACGATGCGCGGAGCCGGCCCAGTGCGTCGAGCAGTCCGCGGATTTCATCGCGCAGGAAGAGCCGCAGATCGAGGGCGACCTGGTCGTTGCGCGAGCGTGCGGTATGGAGCTTGCGCCCGGCGTCGCCGATTTTCGCAATCAGCCGCCGCTCGATCGCGAGATGGATGTCCTCGTCGGCGATAGCGAAGCGAAAGCGTCCCGCCGCGATTTCACGCTCGATCGCGAGCAGGCCGGCGACGATTCGGCGCTCCTCGTTGCGGGTCAATAGGCGGACCTTCGCCAGCATCTGCGCATGCGCGATCGAACCGCGGATATCGTGCCGGTAAAGGCGCCGATCGAACGGCAGCGAGGCCGTAAACGCTTCGACTTCGGGGAGACGCCCGCGGCTGAAACGCGCCCGGATAAGGTTGCGCCGGGACCCGCGCGCGCGCGCCGCGCGGGTCTGCTTGCGGGTCGTCGGAGAGTTATTCACGAGCGAAGGATTTGAAGTTGCCCGAAACGATTCGCGGGCACAAGGGGCTCAACGCGGCGGCGTGTAGCAGGGGCATCCGCGCGCCGCGCAGGTCATCGATCCGTTGGGATGCGTCACGTGCACATCCATCCGATGATGGCATTTGGGACATTCCGCGGCCTTGCTGCGAGGCACCAGCTTCGGTGAAGGCCGCGGCGCCTTGAACGGGATGACCTTGCCCAAACTATGTCAGTTCCCTTCCGCCGCCCGCATGACTGCGCCTCATCGCCGCCGCGTGCGCAGGCGCAACGCGGCGAGCCGGATGAACCCCTCGGCGTCGCCCTGGCGGTAACCGCCCGCCTCCTCGAAGCTCGCGAGCTGTGGATCGTAGAGCGACGCGGGCGACTTGCGCCCCGCGATCCACGCCCCGCCCTTGTAGAGCTTCACCCGCGCGACCCCGCTCACATTCTCTTGCGCCGCGTCGATCAGCGCTTGCAGGGCCTCGCGCTCGGGCGCGAACCAGTAGCCGTAGTAGACCATCTCGGCATAGCGCGTCACCAGCGAGTCGCGCAGATGCATCGTCTCGCGATCGAGCGTGAGCTGCTCGACCGCGCGATGGGCGTGCGCGAGGATCGTGACGCCCGGGCTCTCATAGACGCCGCGCGACTTCATGCCGACGTAGCGGTTCTCGACCAGATCGACGCGGCCCACACCATGCCGTCCGCCGATCTCGTTGGCGCGCTCGATAATCCGCGCCGGCGAGAGCCGCTCGCCGTTGATCGCGACCGGATCGCCGGCGGCGAACTCCACCTCGACATACTCGGGCCGATCCGGCGCCTGCTCGGGCGCGACCGTCATCCGGAACATGTCGTTGTAAGGTTCGCGCCAGGGATCCTCGAGGATCCCGCCCTCGTAGCTGACATGCACGAGGTTGCGATCCATCGAGTACGGTTTCTCTGCCGTGACCGGCACCGGAATTCGTTTCTCAGTGGCGTAGGCCAGCATGTCGGCGCGTCCCTTGAAGGGCCAGTCGGGATGGCGCCACGGCGCGACCACCTTCAACTCGGGCGCCAGGCGCGCGTAGGCGAGCTCGAGCCGCACCTGGTCGTTGCCCTTGCCGGTTGCGCCGTGGGCCACCGCGTCGGCGCCTTCCGCGCGCGCGGCCGCGACCTGGCCCTTGGCGATTACCGGGCGGGCGATCGACGTCCCCAGCAGGTAGTAGCTTTCATAGACGGCGTTGGCGCGCATCATCGGGAAGACGAAATCGCGCGCGAACTCCTCGCGCA
>JBGPMT010000362.1:0-2906 GCA_041487135.1 Binataceae bacterium (SeqCode)
ATAGTAGTTTAACATCTTCCACGATTGTCAGCGATAGGTCGTGTCTCACTTCGTCTCCATCGGATACCGCAGCAGTACCTGGTACGAAAACCTGATTGTCATCCTGAGCGCAGCGAAGGATCCCGATCTCCTTCTCCGCAGCAAGCCTCATCCTCAACGGAAAATCGCTCCACGCAGGTTCCCGCTTCGCTCGGGATGACGAAAACCAGGACCAAGTGGAGCGCGAATGAAGCGCGCTTCGTGCGGCGTCCGCTAAAGCAGGACGCCTCTGAACGGGTCGTCGCGGTCCGGGGGATACTGCAGCAGGTTGATGGCCCAGCGGTGCGCCTGCTTGAGCGCGTCCTCGGCGCGCTGGAACAGCCGCTCCCGGTACATCGTGCTCCAGACGTAGACGTCGACCGACGGTTCCTCGCCGAGCGTCACGTCGATCATCCAGTCCTCGAGCTGCGGACCGCATATCAGCAGCCGCACCAAGCGCCCATGGTCGAGCAGCACGCCGCGCGCCTCGCGCGGGAGCCGGAACTCGTCCTTGATACGCTGCACCAGCTTGGGCGGGTAGTGCTCCGGGGTCATCGGGACGTGGACCCAGCTCCCGGGCTCGGGATTCGCCTCGCGCGCGATACGGAGGTTGTTGTCGGTGAGATCGTCCTTGGCGCGTTCCTGGTCGTAATCGCGGGCCGACTCGTAGAAGCCCATCGCGACCGGCAACTGAGGAAGCTCGGCTTCGGGCTTGTCGGCCGAGTCGGTCTTGTTCGCCTGGTCGCCCGCCTGCTCGGCCTTCGGTGGCTGGATCCTCTTGCGCTTGACGGTGGTCTCAACCCACCATCGATTCTCGACGTTCGGTTTGCGGGGCTCGGGTGCTCCTCGGGTTGCCATCGGAACTATTATAGATGAGCGCTATGACGCGCGCGCGATACGCCGGCGGGCGCGGAGCGTGGATGGCGTCGCGCGGCGGCGGCGCGGTGCGCCGATACGGGAGCGCGGGGCGGCCGCCGCGGCGCGGCGGGCGGGGCGGCGCAGACCGTTGACCATCCGGCACACGAAGGCGTCGGCCTTGCGCTCGGCGTCGGTCCACAGCAGATAGTGGCCCATCTCATGGTAGACCATCTGGATCCACATCCGTTCCTTGTTGTAGACCCGCCCGCGCTTCCAGTTTTCGGGATGGACCAGGTGGATGCGGCCGTCTTCGTAGGTTTTGCCGGCGGTCTTGCCCCAATCGATGTACTCAAACCATTCGATACGCGGCCTCCGGACGCCATAGAAGCGGCATAGGTCGGAGACGGCGCGCTTGAAGGCGGAGAGGCGATGGAGACGAAAGAAAAACGAAAAATTGCGATCGATTTCGCGGCGCGAGGCAACTGGAGGGATGATCATGCGCATGACGAGGCAGCCTTTTGTGTAAAGATTGGGGGCAATCTTACGAAGGCGCGGCAAAGCTAGTCAATCAAGAACGCGATCGAGCTCAAGATAGCCGCTAAGTGGCTGAAAATAAACGACAATCGCGCGAGAGAAGCCGGAAATAGTCGCAGCCGGCCGGATTCTGCTATGATGCTTCGCAATCCCGATCGCGAGTGCCTGGCGATCCTCGCCAAGGAGGCGACAATGGACAACTTCTATGATCGCGGTAATCTGAAAAACGTCCGCAAGCTGCGCGAGCTCAAGCCCGACGCCTACAACAAGTTTATCGAGTTCAGCCAGTCGGTCTTCAAGGACGACGCGCTGTCGAACAAGGTCAAACAACTGATCGCGATCGGCGTGGCGCATACCACGCAATGTCCGTGGTGCATCGACGTGCATGTCAACGCCGCCAAGGACCTGGGCGCCAGCGACGAGGAGATCGCCGAGGCGGTGCTGGTGGCGATGGAAATCCGCGCCGGCGGCGCCTTCACTCATTCGGGAATCGCCTTCGGTGTCGCCGCGGAGCACGCGCAAGGCCACAAGCACTAGACGGATTGCGAAATGACTCAGAGCGGATCAGCGGTTCACAGAACGCGGCCGGTCAAGGTCGGCAGCACGACCGTCGGCGGCGGCGCGCCGGTGGTGGTGCAATCGATGTGCGCGACGAAAACCATGAATATCGAGGCGACCGTCGCGCAGGTCCATCAACTGGCCCGCGCCGGCGCGGGAATCGTTCGCATCGCGCTCGACAATGAAAAGGAAGTGGGCGCGCTCAAGGAGATTCGCGCGCAGACTCGGGGCGTGAACCTGTCGGTCGATTTGCAGGAGAATTACCGGATCGCCGACAAGGTGGCGCCGCACGTCGACAAGCTCCGCTACAACCCCGGCCATCTCCACCATATCGAGAAATCCAAGTCGATTCCCGACAAGGTGCGATGGCTCGCCGCGGTCGCGCGCGATCACGATCTCGCAATCCGCATCGGCGTGAACTGCGGCTCGGTCGCGCCCGCCTTCCTTGAGAAGTATGCCGGCGATCAGATGGCCGCGATGGTCGAATCGGCCGTCTGGCACTGCGAAATGATGGACTCGTACGGGTTCGACCGGTTCGTCGTGTCGCTCAAGGATTCGGATCCGGCCAGGGTGCTGGAGGGCAACCGGCGCTTCGCCGCGCGCCGGCCCGGCGTGCCGCTGCATCTGGGCGTCACCGAAGCGGGTCTGCCGCCCGACGGGATTATCAAGACGCGCCTCGCCTTCGAGAAGCTGCTGGCGGAGGGGACCGGCGAGACGATTCGCGTCTCGCTCACGCTGCCGAACGAGCGCAAGCACGAGGAGGTCGAGGTCGGCTTTCAGATCCTGCGCGACGTTGCCGCCGGGCGTTTCATCTCGGTGCCGGATTTCGGCAAGGGGCTGAATATCATCTCGTGTCCCTCCTGCTCGCGGGTCGAGAACGAGAAGTTCGTCGAGCTCGCCCAGGCGGTGAAGGAGATGAGCGCCTACGCCGCGGCGCA
>JBGPMT010000363.1:0-2889 GCA_041487135.1 Binataceae bacterium (SeqCode)
CGATGTCCGGCTCAGCTCGGACAACGTGATGGGCATCATCAAGGACTACGATGTCATCATTAACTGCGGCGACAACTTCCCGACCCGCTACCTGGTCAACGACGCCTGCGTGTTCGCCCACAAGCCGCTGGTCGATGGCGCGATCTTCCGCTTCGAGGGCAACGCGACGGTCTTCCACCCGGATAAGGGCGGGCCATGCTACCGATGCCTCTATCCCGAGCCGGCGCCGCCGGATATGGCGCCGTCGTGCGCGGAGGCCGGCGTGCTCGGCGCGCTGCCGGGAGTGATCGGATCGATCGAAGCGCTCGAGGCGATCAAGCTGATCCTGGGCGCGGGCGAGCCGCTGATCGGCCGGATGGTCTATTTCGACACGCTCTCCAAGGACTACGTTCGGGTGCTCAAGGTGCCGCGCGATCCGAAATGCCCGGTATGCAGCGAGCATCCGACCCAGAAAGGCCTGATCGATTACGAGGCCTTCTGCGGTCTCGGCGCGGCCACCCCCGCCGCCAACGGCATCGCCCATGCCGCCGCGGGGCGTTGAGGGCCGGGGCATAGGACCGATGAATCAACGGCGGGCGCCAAAGCGGCGCCCGTCGCCGTATTGAGGCTTGGGGGCAGGGATACGATGGCGCTGGGTCCGTTCTACGTTGAGCAGAAAATCCGCAGCGCGGCCGTGCATGGCAGCGTGGTCCTGATGCGCCATGGCGAAACCGAGTGGAATCGCGAGGGGCGCGTGATGGGCCGCAATCCAGTCGAGCTCAGCGCCGAGGGGCGCGAGCAGGTCGCGGCGGCGGCCGAATTCGCCCGCGGCCTGAAGCCGGATCTGATCGTGACCAGCCCCTTGGTTCGTGCCCGCCAGTCGGCGGAGATCGTGGCCGAGCGCCTCGGCGGAGTCGAGCTTATCGAGGATGGCCGCCTGACCGAGGTCGAATATGGCCGTTGGGAAGGGATGACCTTCCAGAGCCTGCTCAAGGACGAGCTCTACCTGCAATACAAGGAGCATCCGGTGACGATGGCGACGCCGGGCGGCGAGACCCTCGCCCAGGCGCAAAGCCGCGGCCTGGCGGCGGTGCACGACGCGATGCGGGCGAATCACGGGCGGCGCGTGCTGTTCGTCTCGCACGGCGACATCATTCGGACCGTCATCTGCCACTTCATGCGACTTGAGCTGGCGCACTTTCGCCGGCTCAGGGTCGATAATGCGACCTTCTCGGCATTGGAGCTCGCGGATAATTTCGCGGAAGTGAAATTTATCAACCTGTTGCCCGACCCGGCCCGGGCCTTCATTCCGCCGTTTCGCGCCTGAGAGTCCGCAGGCGGTGAAGCTGACGGGTAGCGAAAAATGAAGGCGCGCTAACTACGGAGGCGGCATCGAGGCGTACGACGATCCCGGTCCGACCGTGACGCCCTTGCGCACCCGGACGCTGTCCTCCGGATGGCCGGGAACGTCGACGCGCAGGCTCCGATAGCCGCCCGCCGAGGGGTCAGGCGCGGTGAAGCCGACCGTGTACTGCTCGCGCAGTTCATGGCTGATGGTGGTGGTCGCCTCGCGCAAGGCCTCGCCGTCGCCCACTTCGCGAATGACAAAGGTGCGCGCGCCGGTCTCAGTCGAGAGCATCCGCAGCGTCTGCGCATCGACCCGATCTATATCGCCGCCAAAGACAAAGGGTCCGATCGCCAGACCGGGCATCGAGGAGCCGCTGGGGTCGCCGATTCCAATCGAATAGATCAGCACGCCGAGCCGCCGCGCCTGCGCGATTACCTGCGGCAACGACGATTGGCTGCTGTTGTCCATCCCGTCGGTCACGACCAGCAGCGCCTTCTTGTCGTAGCGGCCATGCTCGACCATCAGCAGCCCGTCCAGAATCGCGTCGAAGAGGGCGGTCTGGCCATAGGCATGGAGCAGAGCGAGGCGGCTGGCGGCCAGCGAGTGATTCATGGTGAAGCCCTGCAGCAGAAAGGGGCGGACCGAGAAGGCGAACAGGAACAGGTCGTCACGGTTGTTCAGATCCATCAGGAACTGCGCGATCGCGGCGCGCGCCTGCGGAATCTTGGGCTGCATGCTGCCGGAAGTGTCGACCAGGATTCCAACCGAGACCGGGGTGTTCAGGTCCTGGCGGAAAAACTCGATCGGCCGCTGCTGGCCATCCACGTAGAGGCGAAAGTCGTTCTTGTTGAGCCCGGTTTGGTAGCCATGCTGCGGATTCGTGACCGTGACGGTCACCTGCTCGTATCCCGGCTGGCGCGCCAACTCACGCGATGGCAACGTGAGTTCCTGCCCGGTCTGCGGCCTGATTGGCGGGATCACCTGGTTGGAATTACCGCCTTGCGACGGCGGCAGCGATGGAATCGTCAAGGCATCGGCGCCGGGCTGTTTGGGCTGAGCCGGCAGCTCCAGGGTCGAGGAGCCGCCCTGCTTGGGGAGCTGGAGGTTCCGGTTCATCTGCCGCGTCTGCGCGCGGGCGCCGGTGGCCGGGAGCCAGGCGAGAACCGCGACCAGGGCGATCAGCGGGCACGCCGTGGAAAAGCTGATGCTGCACTTTGGTCTGATCATGTGAGATGGAGCCTCTGAAAACGTCCCCACCCGCTTTCTAATCGATCTTCCTATTTGCCCGGTTGACGAGCAACCCTCGTATCCCTGAAACGATTAGACGCTAACCGCCCGCACCTGGTTCAACGCCTAAGAAACCGGTGCAGTTCCCGGCCTTTGCCGATCCCGAACCCTCAGGCGCATCCGCACCCCCCGCCGCAGCATCCGCCCGCCGGCCCCGATGATCCATTCGACCCCGTGGCCGCGGCCCGCGCCGCCTCGCCTCCGCCGCGCGCCGCGAACACCGACATTTCGCGCTTGATATGCACGCCGTGACAACCGGGACATTCGGCCTCCGA
>JBGPMT010000364.1:0-2871 GCA_041487135.1 Binataceae bacterium (SeqCode)
ACGTGCGGGCCATGGAAAATCTCCAGCGGATTGCCCGACGGGTCTTCGAGTTTCAGCAGCCCGAGCACGTGGCGTTCCGTGCAGTCCTCCTCGGAGCCGACCTTGAACGGCACCTCCATCCGCTTGAGCTGCTCTTCCATCTCTTTCATCTCATCGGGTCCCGCCACGCGCAATCCGAGATAGGCGAGATCGTCCTTGCCGTTGACGTGCAGGGCGATGCGATGATGCCATTCGTCCATTCTGAGGTAGAAGCGGTCGCCTTCGCCGTCGTCGAGCCATTCCATCCCGACCACTTGGGTGGCGTATTCCTTCCATGCTTTCGCGTCGCTGATATAGACGCCGAGATAGCCGAACTCCGTGATATTGGCCATTATACTAGTCCTCCGCTAGTCATCTTCTCCCACGAAATTACCCGGCTATCAAGCCGCTTCGTGCAACGCCCGCCGCGGCGCCCCGAATCAGCGCGGGAGCCCGGAAATCCCCGGGGGACGCGCTTGCCGGTTTCGCATCTTCCATAATCCGGGCGTTGCGCTAAAACTTATCTGTTCAGGAGGAGTGAGAATGGCAGCATCGGCAGTGACCCGGCCGACCGATGGTCGTCCGTCCGTGACGACGGCTGAGATGGTGCGGCGCGCCGCCGCGCTGGTCCCCGTGCTGCGCGAACGCGCTGGCGATTGTGAAACACTGCGGCGCATCCCGGACCAGACCCGCGACGATTTCATCAGCGCCAGCATCACCCGCATCTCGCAGCCGGTCTCGCGCGGCGGCCTCGGCCTCGACATGGACTCGGTTTACGAAGTCGCGATGGAGCTTGGGCGGGGATGCGGTTCCAGCGCGTGGATGGGCAGCTTCTGGCCCTTGCACAACTGGATGGTAGGGATGTGGCCCAAGGCAGCCCAGGACGAGTATTGGGCCGGCTCGCCCGACACGCTTTCCTCGACCGCATGGGACATGGTGACGTGCAAGATCGAGCCCGCCAGCGGCGGCATCCGGCTTTCCGGCCATTGGGATTTCTCCAGCGGCATCGATCATGCCGACTGGGCGATGCTGTTCGTACCGGGTCCCCCGGTCGGCCTGGCGCTGGTGGCGCGCAAGGACCTGCGGATCGTCGATACCTGGCACGCCACGGGGCTCTGCGGCAGTGGCAGCAATGACGTATTCGTCGACGGCGCGTTAGTTCCCGAGCATCGGATCCTGAATATGGAAGCGGCCGCCAATGCGCAGACCGCCGGCCGGGAATTGTATGGCACGCCGTTCTACAAACTGCCGCTCTACACCTGGCTTACCTACTCGCTCGCCGCGCCGGTCGTCGGGATGGCGCAAGGGGCCGTCGAGTCATTCGAGGATTTGATGCGCGGCCGGGTCGAAGGTATCGGCGGGGCGCGCGCGGCCGAGCGGCCGGCGAATCATCTGCGGCTCGCCGAGTCATCGGCCGAGGTGGATGCCGCGCGTCTGCTGATGCGCCGCAACCTGCACCAGATGATCGAGTGGGCGGAGGCGGGGGTGGAGATCCCGATCGACGAGCGGCTGCGCATTCGGCGCGATATCACGTTCGGCGGCATGATCTGCAATCGGGCGGCGCGCCGGCTGTTCGACGCGGCCGGCGCCCACGCGATCAGGCGCAGCCTCCCGCTGCAGCGTTTCACGCGCGACGTCGACGCGGCGGTTCACTCTGGCGTGCTGACCTGGGATCCGACCGGCGAACAGTATGGGCGCGTGCGGCTGGGGCTCGCGCCGACCAGCTTTTTCTACTAGCCCGCCGGGACTACGACGCCCGGGAAGACTCGCGCAGGTATTCCTCGAGAAACTCGATCCGATCGTTGCCCCAGAAAATCTGATCGTCGACCAGGAAGACCGGCACGCCGAAAACCCCGCGCGCCTTGGCCGCCTCGGTCTCCTGCTCGTACTGCTGCACGATGGCGGGCTCGTCGATGCCGCGCAGCAGTTTCTCCGGCGACAGGCCCGCGGCCCGCGCGATCTCGTTCAGCGTCTCGTCGGTTTCGGGATTCTTGCCATGCCCCCAAACCACATCGTAGGCCGCGTGCAGATACTCCATCTCGCGTCCCTGCGAGCGCGCCCATAGAAAGCCCCGATTCGCGCGCGCCGTCTTGAGTTCCGCCGGCATCGTGAACGGCACTCCGTAGCGCCGCGCCCATCGATGGAGATCCGCGATGAGCGCCTTGAACTTGGCCGGGATGTTGCGGTTGAAGGGGCCGTTGTTGCCGGCCGCGAAGCGGACCGCGACCAGGTCCACGGGATGGTAGGTGAAGGTCGCCTGACCCTTGAAGCGCTTGACCACCTCGGGGAGGTGAACCGAAGCGAGATAGGCGTAGGGGCTCATGAGATCGAAATAGAAATCGACGGTCTTCATAGCTGCCTCACGGGGTGACTGTGCAGACTTCCCCCTGGCGGCGTACTAAAGGCCTTCGACGGCGACCAGGTTGGTGGCCGCCGCGGCCTGGCGCTTGGCTATGAGCGGCTTGTATTCGGGCGAGTTGTACCAGCGCTTGAGCGCGTCCATCGAGGGAAATTCGAGCATCGCCACGCTCTTGGGCGTCCAGTTGCCCTCCAATACCTCGAAGGCGCCGTTGCGTACCAGCGGCTTGCCGCCGAATTTGGCTAGCGTGGGGCCGACCTCGCGCCGATAAGCCTCGAAGCCATTCGCATCCTTTACGTCCAGGTCGACTATCAAATAGGCAGCCATCGTTTTGCCTCCTCTCAGGTTTTATCGGGTGCCGGGCCGGGCCCTGGCGGTTGCAGATGAGGCAGTTATCGAACGAATGGGTTGGAAAGTAAACCCCGGTGCCGGTGGCGCTAGTCGCGGCGTTCCATCCAGCCACGCACGTCGGCCATCAGTTCGGTCGCGAAAAA
>JBGPMT010000365.1:0-2858 GCA_041487135.1 Binataceae bacterium (SeqCode)
CACGGCCGGCGAGCACCGGCATCGTGTGCGGGTCAGTTACTGTAGCACAGTGCCCGGCGATTCAGATTACCCGGTCGCGGGAGGCCTCGAACGCGCAGGGCCGCCGCGGTTGGCAGTTACGCCGGCGCGGCGGCGAAGCCGCCGCCTTCGCCACGCAGGATCGCATCGAAGCGCGATCCGCCGGCCAGGTAGTGGCGGCGCGCTTCGTCGTCGGTGATTACGCTGCGCCGCACGTCGCGGCGGCGAATCTGCCAGACTCCGCCCACCATCGGATGGCGCCCCTGCCGATAGCTGAAGAAGTAGTACAGAAACTGGCGCATCACCGACCGGCGCGCTTCGGCGCTCAGGTTGTGCCCGCCCATCACCGTGAAAATCGCCTTGATTACGCGCCGGAAGGTATAGAAACCGGTGAACGCCTCCCGGTAGGCTTCCATCCAGGAGCGCTGGTCGAGCTTGGGATGCTTGAGCGTCACGTGCTGGGAGTCCAAATTGTTGAAATCCCAGTCGAAGATGTTCCCTTCCTTGGCGTGATGGACCTGGTCCTCGGTGCCGGGCAGCGGCGTCATGATAAAGAACGAGACGATGTCGAAGCCGAGCTTCTTGAGGGTCCCGGCCGCGATGCGGCCGCAGTCGGTGCCGTCGAACGGGAAGCCGAGCATGTAGCCGGCGTGCACCGACACACCCCATCGATGCCAGTTCTCCACCACCCGCCGGTACTTATCCATCACCCGGGCGCGCGCCTGCTCGAACGATAGGCGATGCTGCCGGTCGTCGGTGTTCTGATACTTGGTGGCGTAGTTGAGATTCTCGGGGTTGAGCGATTCGATCCCGACGAACGCCATGTAGCAGCCCGCCCGCGCCGCGAGTTCGACGAACCGGCGGCTGCGGCGATGCTTGGCGCCCTCGGTCTCGCCCTCGCCGACGTTGGCGTAGCACGACGCGTCGACATCGACCTGCATCATGAAGGAAAGCTGCGGGTATTCGCGCTTGACCTCGACCAGACCGTTCAGAATCTCCTCCCAGCGCGGGCTGCGGAAGAAATCGTCGTCGACCAGGAACAGCGATTGGATGCCGTGGTGGCGGATGGCGTCGCGCACCCAGTTCACCACCGCCTCGGGCTCGCGCGAGCGCATCGTGCGTCCCATGACGTTTTTCACGCTGCAGTACGAGCAGGTGAACGGACAGCCGCGCGACGTATCGAGCGTGGTCATGGCGGGATTGAAGAAGCGCGTCAGGTAGCGATCGTCGAGCACCGGGAGCTGGGCGTCTGTGATGATCGGCACTATGATATCGTCGCGGCCGGTCTTGGCGCGGATCCCCTCGGTAACCGAGTAGTTGGGCCGCAGCTCACCGCGCAGGAAGTCCTCGACGATCTGGCCCCACAGGTTCTCGGCCTCGCCGACCACGGTCGTAATCCCGCATTCGTTGAGGAACTTGACCGAATCGGGATATCCACTGACGTGAAACCCGCCCATCATGGTGGTCAAGCCCTGGCCGACGAACTGCAGCGCCAAGTCGCGGCCCCGCGGATACTGGTTAGATTGCACGCCAGCCAATCCCATCAGCAGCTCGACGCCGTCTTCCTGCGCCTTCTCCTTGATCGCCTTGATCGTGCCGGGGCTGACCACGCCGTCGCAGATCTCGTCCCAGATGATAGTCTCCAGGTAGACGTTGCGCTCGGCCGAATAGCGTTTGTTGTAGGCGTCGTTCAGCGCCGCCAGTACGGTCAGCGAATTATTCGGCTGCACGCCCCATCGAAAATACTGGACGTACCCCTTCTCATCGTAGCGCGAGGGCTTGATGAAATAGATGCGAATCGTGCGGCAAGCCTCGACCTTGACCGCGCCGCGCTCCAGCGCGCCGCGGCTGGCGGTCAGGGCCAGCCGACCCGCTTGTCTGTTCCCCCCGTAACGGTTGGTGCCCAAGAAATAGTAGCCGGCCACCGCCAGGATCGCCGCCAAGATGGCAAGTGAGAGCGCGATTATCATCGGTTCTTCCTCTCCCAGCCCGGAAACACTGCTCTCTTTTCAGGCATCATGGTTCCAGGATTTGTCGGTTAACCGACCGGTCAGAGTAAACTAATCCCGACCGGCAAAGTCAATCGTTGCCCGGAGATAAGCTCACAGAAGTCAACAGCCGGGAAGCGGAAAGGCAAGCCATCGCCGGAGGTTTCCTTCGCGTTCATCGGTACATTTCGACCAACTGGATCAGCCCCAGCTCGCGGTAACGCTCGACCAGATAGCCCTTGATCTCCTGACTCGAGGACATTTCGAGCGTGTCGTGGGCGATCAGGCGCGCGGTTTGATAGTCGGTCTCACGGATCAGCTTGCGCACAACCGGGATGAAGAGCGGGCTCAGGCTCAACTGCGTCAGCCCGATTCCGACCAGCAGCAGCGTGCACAGCGGGTCGCTCGCCATCTCGCCGCACAGGCAGACATCCTTGCCGGCGGCGCGCCCGACGTTGACCACGTCGGCGACCGCCGAGAGCACCGCCGGATGCAGCGACTCGTAAAGATGAGCCACCTTGGGATTATTGCGGTCGGCGGCAAGCAGATACTGGATAAGGTCGTTGGTGCCGATCGAGAAGAAGTCGACCTCGCGGGCCAGCCGCGGCGCCAGCCATACGGCCGACGGAACTTCGACCATGATGCCGACTTCGATCGCCGGGTCATGCTCGAGACCTTCCTTGTATAGCTCGGCCTGGGCTTCGGCGAGCAACTCACGGGCGCGGCGCAATTCCTCCATGCTCGAAATCATCGGGAACATGATGCGCACGTCGTGATGCGCGGCGGCGCGGAGAATCGCGCGAAGTTGCACTTTGAAAATGCTCGCGAGTTCGAGCGAGATGCGAATCGAAC
>JBGPMT010000366.1:0-2792 GCA_041487135.1 Binataceae bacterium (SeqCode)
ACCTTTCTGCAAAAGATCCTCTAGGCGAAATCCTCTCTGCCGCTTAGCGGCGCAGGCCCATGGTATCGAGCTTGCGGATGATCCAATCCATCCGATCACAGCCCCAGAAGCGCTCGCCGTCGACCACCAGGGTCGGGACGCCGAAGATCTGATCGCGGTCGGCAGTGGCGAAGCCGGCCTTGAGGCGGGGCTTGGCCTCCGCATTCTCGTCGGCGACATAGCGGCGGAATTGCGCCGTATCGGCCCCTACTTCCGTGAGAATCGCGGCCAGCGCGTCAGGGTCTTCGACTTCGAGCTCGCGCCGCCAGAAGCGCTCGAAAACCCGATCGGAGTACGGACGGAACAGCCCTTGGTCCTCCGCGCACATGCCGCCATAAAAGGCGTAGCGCGCACTGTAGATCCTGCGCGGCGGGTAGATCGTCACTCCCGCCGCTTGCGCCATGCGGCGCGCGTCGAGGTAGAGATAACGGAGCTTGCGGCGGTTGCGCTCGTCGCGTTCCTCGACTTCGCCGCCATAAACCCCGCGGATATTCACGCCGTAGGGAATGAAGCGCAGCGCCACACGATGACTCCGCTCGAGCGCGTAAGCCGGTGCGATCGCGAGGTAGGTGAACGGACTTGTATAGGCGAAGTAGAACTTGATCTCGAGCGCCGGAGCCATGTTTCAGGCCGAGTATTTCTTCGCGATCGCCTCGGTCTCGGGAACACCCATCAGCTCGGTCAGCTCCTCGAACAGACGGCCGGTGAACGGCACGTCCAGGACGCCGGTGGTCTTGAGCTGACGCAGCGCGTCGCGGAAATTCACATAGGCCGCCATCAGACTGCTGATATGGATCGTCAGCTTGAAGCCGTAGCGCGCGAGCTCCGGAACCGGCAGCAGGGCGCCGTTGTAGAGCAGCGGCAGATCGCCCAGCCGCGTGGTGTAGTTTTCAAGGTCCTCGAGGGTGCGGATGCCGTCGACAAAAATAAGGTCGGCGCCGGCCGCGTGATACGCCCGGCAACGCCGCATCACGTCGTCCCATCCGTTGACCGCCAACGCGTCGGTGCGCGCGATAATCACGAAGGCGCGGTCGCGGCGCGCGTCGCAGGCGGCGCGCACCTTGGGGACCATCTCCTCCATCGGGATTACCTGCTTGCCGGCCAGGAAGCCGCATTTTTTCGGCCACACCTGATCTTCGATATGCAGCGCGGCCGCGCCGGCCTCCTCGTATTCACGCACGGTGCGCCACACATTGAGCGGATTACCGTACCCAGTGTCGGCGTCGCAGATGACCGGCAGGTTCACGGCGTGCGCGATGGCGCGAACGTTTTGCACCATCTCGGTCATCGTCATCAGTCCAAGATCCGGAAAGCCGCGGGCGGCGGCGGTGCCGAAGCCGGTCATGTAGACCGCGTCAAAGCCGGTGCGCTCCGCGATTTTGGCTTGCAGACAGTCGTAGACAAACGGCGCCACCACCATCGCGGGCGCCTGCAGCAGCTCACGCAAGCGCGCGGCGGCAGCGCTCAATGCGTACTCCGGCCGTACTTTTCGGCCTGCATTTCGTAGTCGTTCTGGCGCATCTTGGTCAGCTTTTCATCAGCCGGCTGGAGTTCTTTGGTCTTCTGATAGGCCATCTCTTCGGAATGCCGGTTGGGCAGCTCGCCGTCGATTTTTTCGATCGCTTCCTCCGCGAGCTTGCGGACCATCGCCGACTTGTCGTTCTTGACGATCTGAATAAGCGAGTCATTGGCTCGCGGGTCGCCAATCTCCCCCAGCGCGAAAACCGCAGTGCCGCGGCTTGAGGTTTCGTCGGTTTCGTCGAGGTATTCGACGATCGGGAGCGTGCCGCGCCCGTCGCCGACGCGACCGAGGGCGGCCACCAGATGAAGCTTTTCGATCGCCGGGGTCTCGCGCAGGAAAAGATCCTGCGCCATCGGTGGTACGGCGTCGTTCGCGCCGCGCGCGCCCAGGACGTCGATCGCCTTGATCCGCACGCGCACGTCGGAGTCGTTCAGCCCGCGAAACAGCAACTCGGTGGCTTCGGCGCTGTCGGAGACATAGCGCAGTTTTTCAAGTCCTTCGACCCGCACGCGCGGATCGGCGTCGATTATCTTGCGCTTGGCTTCCTTGATAGCGTCGGGATCGCTCTTGGCCTTGCGACTCGGGCCAGCCTTCTCCATCTCCTCAAAAGTCGAGAAGGCGCCGTGCGGCCCGTTGTTTTCGAGGCCCCCAGCTGGGGAACCGTACTGAGCGTGCGCCGAGCGGGTAATGAACAGAAGTCCTACCGTCACAACGGTTAGAGTCAGTCGGCACCGATGAAGCATTCCAAGCCCCTCCGCGATTGGGCAAAATCTTTGGGCACCAGGCCTGCGAAGTCAAGCCGGTCAGCCTCCGCCTTCCGAGCCTTACCGCTGCTGGCCACCGCGCTGATTCTGACGGCTGCGGTGTCCCTCGCCTCGAGCGCGAGTATAACACAGGGGGCCGCCGCAACACCCTCGTCCGCCCCGCGCAAAAAGCCCTTGCGGCCACGTGCCACGCCGACCCCGATGGCCCTGCCCGCGAATCTCCCGATCCCCCGCTACGCGCGCGGCGCCGAACCCTTTAGCAACGGCCAGACCCTGGTTTACGAGGCCTCGTGGGAAGGAGTGCCGGCCGCCGAGGCGCGCATCAGAATCGTGCACAACCGCTCACATCCCGGCTGGTGGACCGGCGAGATGTGGATCACGAGCAGCGCGCTGGTCGACCGGCTCTACCGCATGCGCGACTATTTTCGCGAGGACTTTGATTACACTTCCTGGCAGCCCACTGAAAT
>JBGPMT010000367.1:0-2775 GCA_041487135.1 Binataceae bacterium (SeqCode)
CCGAGCCGGCGGGCATAGGCCTCGCGCGTCAGGTTGTCGGACTCGACGCGGAAGTCGTCATCGGTCGCGGGCCGGGTCACCGGCTTGAGCGCCGAAAGGTCGAGCGTATGGGCCGGCTCATGCGGCTCGATCTCGACCGTGCCCAGGCGCGTCCCGGCCTCGCTCTCGACCAGCACGCGATCGCCGCGTTTGAGCGCCAAGCCGCCGGCCAGGAAATTTTCAGTGCGGCCGACGGGCTGCAGGCTTACGCCGACAATTCTAGGCAGCTCCTGACCGTCGCTCTCGAAAGGATCGATGTCTTGGTTCACGTTTCTCCCCGCACCGCCCGCGCGACCTCCATCCACCAGCTTTCCGCCTGGAGCCGCGGATTCGCCATCGCCTCGACCGCGGTGGCGGCGCGCACCGCGCCCTCCAAGGCGGTCAGAATCGCAGCCAGCTCTAGACGCTCAACCAGTCCGGTCATGACGCGCATGCCGTCGGCGCCGGAGGGATCCCCCGCATACCGCGCGCCGAGCAGCTTGCAGCATAGCATTTCCTCGAGCAGCCGGGCGATTAGCTCGAAATTGCCCAGCGCCTCGCTGCGGTTGGCGAAGAAATCCTGCGCCAGCGCCTGCGCCGCGGCAAAATCGATAGTCGCCGCGCGATCGAGCGCCCCGAGCAACTCGGCCATCGGCGGCGCGCTGCCCTCGGCCAGCGCAAAGCCGTGCGCGGCGCTGCCGCGGGCAAGGAGAGCGAGCGCCTCGGCGCGTTCCGGATCGAGCCGCAGCCGTTCGATCAGAATCGCGGCGATTTCCGCGGCCGGGAGCGCGGGGAAGCGCACCAGGCGCAGGCGCGATCGCACGGTATCGAGCAAGGCCCGCTCGCTGCGCGCGATCAGGAAGATGATCGTGAAGCCCGGCGGCTCCTCGAGCGTCTTGAGCAGCGCGTTCTGGGCCGGGAGGTTGAGCGTTTCGCCGTCGTCGATAACCGCCGCCCGCATCGCCCCGCGCGCCGGCCGCATCCCGAGCCGCGCGATCAGGCCTCGTACCTGCTCGATCGAGACCTCGGTGCGTCCCGGTGCGCGCCCGATACGGATGAAATCGGGATGGACTCCCACCGCGACCTGGACGCATCCCGCGCAGCAATCGCAGCGCCCGGCCGGCGCCTCGCCGCGGCTCCCGGAAGCGCGGGCCGCCTCGCGCACCGGGCATCGATCGGGACGGCAGCAGAAGCCGGCGTTGCGCGCCCGTTCGCAGAAGAGGCTATGCACCAGCGCCTCGGCGACCAGCGCCTTGCCGACGCCGTCCGGTCCGGCGAAAAGATAGGCGTGCGCCGGGCGGCTGTGCAGCTCGGCGAGCAGCCGATCGTAGAGTTCGCGATGGCCGCGCAAGCCGTCTAGGGGCATCGGCGTTCCAGCAGCCCGTCGACGAGCCGGCGGATCTCCGCGCTCACGGTTTCCATCGGCTGTTCGGAATCGACCACCGCCACGCGCTCCGGCTCGGCCCGCGCGATCTCGAGAAATCCCCGGCGCACGCGCGTATGGAACTCGGCGTCCTCACCCTCGAAACGGTCGAGCCGGCGCGCCGCCGCGCGGCTCATGCGGCTGCGAATGCGGGCCAGGCCGGTCGGCACCTGGCAATCGAGCACGATCGTCAGGTCGGGCATCGTGCCATCGGTGGCCAACCGGTTCAGCTCGCGCAGAAAATTGAGATCGAAGCCGCGTGCATAACCCTGGTAAGCGACGGTCGAATCGGCATAACGATCGGAAATCACGATCTCGCCCGCGGCCAGCGCGGGCTTGAGCTTTTCGCGCACATGCTGCGCGCGGTCGGCGAGCACCAGCAGCAGCTCGGCCGCGACTTCGAGCGAGACGGTGGGGTCGAGGAAGATCGCCCGAATCGCCTGGCCGGCGCGGGTCCCGCCGGGTTCGTGCGTGACCGTGACGCGGCGGCCCGCGGCTCGCAGCGAATCGGCGAGCAGGCCGGCCTGAGTGGTCTTGCCCGAGCCCTCGACGCCTTCGAGCGTGATGAAAACTCCCGCGTCCATCAACGGGAAAGATACCAATGGATGAGCGCGGGCTGAAAGAGCGCAAAGATTCCCGCCGCCAGCGCGAGAAACGGGCCGAACGGAACTTCGGTGCGCAGAATCGAGCTGTCCTGTTCCTGGGGCTCGGAGCCCGGATCGGCCACCGGCGGTGGCGGCGTCCCGCCGCTCAGCGCGACCACCAGGCCGCCCACGGTGCCCAGGATCGAACCGAAGAACAGCGTGAAGAGCACGCCCACCCATCCCAGGAACGCACCTGTCATCCCGAGCAGCCAGACGTCGCCCATGCCGACGCCTTCGCGCCCGCGCACCAGGCGGTAGACCTCGCCGGTGATGAACAGCGCGCCGCCGCCGAGCGCGATTCCGATCAGCGACCTTTTCCATCCGATCTCGGGCATCGCCAGCGCGGCGAAAGCGAAGCCGATCGGAATGCCGGGGAAGGTGATCAGGTTGGGAATCAGGCGCCAGTCGTAATCGATCAACGAAACGATAAACAGTGCGGCGCAGAAGACGAAGCGCGCGATCGCGTCGGGCAGCGGGAAATTCAAGTAGAGGTACGCGGCGGCACTGGCCAGCGCGAGCTCGGCCAGGAAATAGCGGAACGGGATGGCGGCGCCGCACATCAGGCAGCGCCCGCGCAGGAAGATATAGGCGAGAATCGGAACGTTCGCCCACCACGGGATCGGCCGCTGGCATCGGGGACAGAACGAGGCCGGCCGCACGATCGAGATCTCGCGCGGCAGGCGGTAGGCG
>JBGPMT010000368.1:0-2750 GCA_041487135.1 Binataceae bacterium (SeqCode)
CGCGTAGTTGGGCTTGATGAAATTATCGGTGTAGTTGATCCGACCGCCCTGCAGCGTGACCCCGCCGATTTCGAGGTTCGCCTTGATCGATGCGCTCGTAGTCGCCGGGGCGCCGCCGGAAGGAATTGCGGCAGGCGCAGCGGGGGCGGCCGCGGTCGGCGCGGGAGCGGGTTGCGGCGCGCCGGTCCTGGTCCGGGTCAATGAGACCGGCGCCTGCTGCGGGTTGGTGGTGATATCGCTCAGATTGAGGCGTCCGTCGCGGTTGAGAATGATGCGGGCATAAAAGTCGGAAAGCGCCAGTGACGCGATATGGGCCCGCGGCGCGCCCTGGCCATAGCGCACGTCGATGCCGCTGGCGCTAAAGGTGTACCACTTGAGGAAACTGTCGCCGGTCAGCTTGTCGAGCACGCTGACCCGTCCGAGCGTGGCGTTGCCCCGGTAGCTCGCCCGCAGCTTGTCGTTGCGGCTCTCGACCTCCGCCGCGCCGTTCATCGTCAGGGCGGCGCTGGCGATCTTCGCGTTGAGTCCGGACGTCACGTAGGGATCGAGACCGGCGAGGTCGACCCGGCGCGCGTTGATGCGCAGTTTTGAGCGCAGCGGCTTGAGTGCCGCGTCACCCGTGATTTTGAAGTTTCCCCGCCGATCGACGACCCCATCGATCGCCAGCGTGAACGGCTTGGCGAAGTCGTCGGTAATATCCTTCAAATGTATATTCAGCGGCGCGACCGCCATCGTCACGGGCTTGCGGCCGGAAAGATCCTCGACATTGATCCGAGTGTTCTCGATCGCGACCGACGCGATCCGATATCGCCATCCGCCCTGAGCGGGGGTGCCGGCGGCGGTCGGCGCTGGCGTCGCGCCGGCCGCCTGATTGGGCGCCGCGAGCAGCGAAGCGAGGTTGATTTCGCCATGCGCTCCCCGCTGCACGAGAACGTTTAGGCCCTCGGCTCGCACCTCATCGACGACCGCGCGGCGCGACGCGAGGTCGGCCTGCGCGATCGAGGCGCCGAAATGCGTCCATCCGAGCGGACTCTGATTTTCATTGAGAGCGCGAAGCTGGACGTTATCCAGCGAAAGTTTTGCGGGCTCGGCATGCACGTTGAACTTGCCGCTTAAGAAAACCGTCTTGATGCTCGAGTTCACGTTCAGCTTGCCCGCCGCGACCGCCGCATTGGCGATTCCGGGCGGCACGAAGCCCTGCAGGGCCGGGAGATCGATCTGCAGGAGCGACAGGTCCGTTGTGACTTCTGAGCGTGGTAGGTTGAGCGCGCCCTTGGCCGCGATCGAGCCGCCGCCGCCCAGGCTCGCTGCGAGGTCGTACGGCGCCGGCATCTGGGAATTGGTCGCAAAGTTCTTGAGCCCGACATGGAGTCCCTTGATCGCCAGCACCGCCGGCTTCGTAACCATATGGCCGGTAATGTCGGCCGAGCTGTTGTTCATCTGGAACGAGTCAAGCGCTAGAACGATCGCGGGTTTCTGCTCGGTCGCGGCGCCGGGCGCGGGCGTCGGGACCGGCGCGGACGATGCGGCCGATTGTGGCGGGGCCGAAGATACTAGCGAGGACAACGGCGCGGCCGAGGCCGCGGGCGAAGCTACGGCATGTGGCGGTGCGGGGGTCGCGGAGGGCTGCGGCTGGACGGGCGCCTTGGGCGGCGCGCCGGCTTTGGGAGCGGCGCCACCCGCCAAAGCCGTCAGGTTGGTGGTGCCGTCTGCATTCAGCACGAGATGCGCCGCGAGCCCATCGATGTTGATCGACGCCACGTGAAAGAGGTCTTCCAGCGGCTCGACATCGGCCATCGTCAGGTCGGCGTGCTTGAGATCGAGCAGGCGCGCGCCGGCGCTATCGTGGATACCCAGATCGTCGACCGCCAGCTTCCCGGTCAGGCGAATCTGCGGATGATCGCGCTGCTCGATGAAATAGACCTTGACCCGCGTCGACAGCGCCCCCTGCGGCAGTTTGATCGGCAGCTTCATCGGCACGTAGCCGAAATAGCGATTGAGGTCGAGCCGATCGAGGTTCAGATAGACCAGCGACTCGCGCGTCGCCCCGAACGGCTTGGCGTGGCCCGTGATCCGGAGCGGACTGCCGTCGACCGTCATCTCCAGGAGCGGCTGCACGAAGATTTCGGTATCGGCGGGCAGGTTCGCGATGAACGGGACGTCGAGCGTGATCTTGTCCACCGTATGCTGCTGGCCGAGCACGCGGTCGTCGAACCGCACGATGCCGTCGTTGACCTGGATATTCGAGACCGCGAAGCGGCTCGATTTTTTCGCCGGCGCCGAGGCGGCGGGATTTGCCGGCGCGGCCGGTTCGAGCAGGTCGGAGAAGTTGAATTTCTGCGGCGACATCCGCACCACGTGAATCTGCGGCTGGTCGACCACCACCTCGCGGACGATCGGTGCGAGCCTGAAGAGCGAGGTCCATGAAGCTCTTACGTTGAGGTGGCCGATGGCGACGAAAGGCTGCGGCGCGCCGGCGTCGCCGATCTGCAATTGGTCGATCTGGAGCCGCAGCGTATAGGGATTGAAAGCGACGCGCCCCACCGCGATCGGGCGATGAAGACCTGCTGCCACCCGCGTGGTGGCTGTATACCGCAGCAGGGGAGGAACGCCGAAGAAACCGCCCAGGCTGTAGAGCACGAAGATAACCAGCAACGTGATGCTCAGCCGACGAATCCATCGCGAACGGAATACCTCCGGCACGCGGGCGGCGATCCCGGCGACGTACCTCATCGCCGTCGTCTATCGAC
>JBGPMT010000369.1:0-2744 GCA_041487135.1 Binataceae bacterium (SeqCode)
CGCGGAGTTGCGCGCGATCGTCGGCCCCGAGCCGGCGCTCGAAGTGCTAAAGAGCGCGCCGCCGGCCGAATCGAGCATCGACACCCCGCTCTATCGGCTGATCGCCGAGCGCGTCGAGGCGGCCGACCCCGGCGCCACCGCCGTGCCCTGGATGCTTCCCGGCGCGACCGATAGCAAGTTCTATGCGCGCCTGGGCGCGGTCTGCTACGGGTTCTCGCCGGTGAAACTCGGGCCGATGACGCCGTTCGGCTCGCTCTATCATGGCCATGACGAACGGCTCCCGATCGACGGCTTCCACTGGGGACTCAGACTCTACGCAGGAGTGGTGCTGAGCTTCCTGGGAATCAGGTTCGATTCGGTCTTCGAATAGCCGATCGGATAATCAGTCCGGAGATTTGTGCGAGCGAGCAGCCTCCGCCGGCGGCTAATAAGGGCCGGGCGCGGCGGCCGGCGGACCGGCGGGCACGTCCGGCGATGCATCCGATGGCGATCCCAGCGGCGTATCGAGAGCGGGTTCGGAGGGTGGTGCTGAACCGGCGTCCGACGGTGCAGAATCCATCTCGGGCGGCGATGGTGGTGCGTCGGGTGACGCTCCAGACGGGAGCGGTCCCATCTCGGAGGCGGCGGCTTGGCCGGTGTCGCTCTCCGGCGGCGCGTACGTCCGCAGCAGTCGAGCCGGCTCCTCCCGCGGAACGATCGCGAAACGCGATACCGCGGCGGTGTTGACCGTGACCGTCGTGTCATTACCCTCGGTGCTCACCACCACGTCGCGGAAGATCGATTTGTCGAACACCATGTGCTGATCGAGATGCCTGCCCGGTGCCGTGTTCTTGAGGTGCACGGTAAGCACGGCGGAGTTCGAACCGCTTTGAAATTCCTTCTCGTACTTGGCCGGCCCGCTCAGATCCAGAATCACCGACAGCGGCGGGTCGGCCGATGACAGCCGAATCATCCGCAGCGTGACCGGGCCGCCTTGGTCGGGCTCGGCCGACGCGGTCTGCACGCGGGCTGTTCCATGGGTCAGGACTGGCAGTCCGTCGGCGCCGTACGCCCCTTCGGCCATCGCGGCCGCCGAAGCGAGCCGGGTGCGAACCACCTGACGATCGAACGCGGAGCTCTGATCGGGGTTGAAGCCGCTCTCCGCAAGCACCATGCGCAGCGGATCGTCCTCGGTGTCGACCGGCTGCTTGAGCTTGGCGAGCTGGCGCTGGGCGGCCTGAACATAGCTGCTCTTCGGAAAATGCATCGTGAGCGCGGTGAAGGCCTGCGCCGCCGAATATTTCTTGCCTTCCTTCTCGAGCGACTCGCCGAGCTTGTAGAGCGCCTCGGGCGCGACCGGAGTATCGGAATATTTCTCCATCAGCTCCGCCATGCGCGACTCGCTGGCGCGGAAATTCGCCTTCGAGGTGTAGAAATCGCCGATGTAAAGCTCGTTGCGCGCGAGCAGCTCGCGGCAGATGACGATCCGCTGGCGGGCGAGCTCGCCAAATTGGCTTTCGGGGAAGCGCTGCTCGATAATCTCGAACTGCTGCAAGGCAAGCGCCGTGTTGCTCTGGTCGCGATCGGGCTTGCCGACCAGGTCGTAATGGGTCATCCCGAGGTAGTAGGTCGCCAGCGCCAGGTTCTTGCTGGTCGGATGCATGCGCTGGAAGTCGCTGAGCGCGGCGACTGCCTGCGCGTGATCGCCCATCTTGTAGTAGGCGAGTCCGATCCGGAGTTCAGCCTCCTCGGCGTAGGGGCTGAACGGGTACTGGTCGATCAGATGCTGATAGTTGTCGATCGCGCCGCGGTACTGGCTGCTCGAGTAATAGGCCTGGGCCTGGGTGTAATAGTCCTCGCCGGAGGGTACCTTGCGCTGGCTGCATCCCGCGCCGGCCAACACCAACGCCAGCGCCATTACTATCAACAGCTCGCGTCTCATCAGTAATCGAACTCAGGGTAAACGTACCATTCCATCAACGCAAGCCGCCGTCCCAGCGCGGCGAATTGATCGTCCCAGTGGATTAGAAACGGCGAAAGGTGGAAGCAAAAACCGGCTTGCCCGCGGCCAGATACTTGCGGCCAAACCCCGAGAAACGCGCGCCTGCAACCTCGCCGTCGTCGAGTTGGATAAAACGGCCCGCGCGGAGCATCGCGAACATGGCCTCCGCCCACTCCTCGACATCGCTGGCGACGTGCATGAGCCCGCCGGGGACCAGGGTTCGCGCCAGGCTCGCGACCAGCGGCGGCGAGACCATCCGATGCTTCCCGTGGCGCGCCTTGGGCCAGGGATCGGGAAAGTAGAGGTGATAGATGCTGACGCTCGCGTCGGGGAGCAGCAGGTTCACGATCGTGCGGGCGTCGGCCCGGATGACGCGGAGATTCGCGAGCGCGCGCCCCCCGGCGCGTGCGGCGAGCAGGCGTGCGACCGAGGCCGCCAGTTCGACCGCGAGGAAGTCGTAGTCGGGGCAGGCGGCGGCCCGCTCGATGAGGAAGTCGCCGCGCCCGGCGCCCAGCTCGACCTCCAGCGGCGCTCTTCTGGCGAAGAGCGCCGCGAGGTCGAGCGAAAGCACGGCGGGGTCCGCCGCCACCAGCACCCGCTCGGCTGCGGCGCGCGCGGTGGCGCTTCGCCATACGCGCGCCGCCTTGCGCAATCGAGCCATCGTAGTTCGGTTCCGTCTCCCGGGGGTGAGCGTCGGCGGGGGGGCGCGCGCGCGCGCGCCCCCCCCCCCCCCCCCCCCCTGGCCACACTGCCCGCCCGGCAG
>JBGPMT010000370.1:0-2713 GCA_041487135.1 Binataceae bacterium (SeqCode)
CCACCGCGCGCTTCGAGGACGTCTTCCGGCGGCTTAGCCATATCAGCGACGCCGGGCAGCCGATCAACGACCCGCGTGCGCAAGGGATCGATTACAGCCAGTTCACGATGACGCTGGAGCCGGAGCAACAGCGCTATACCGCGGTGCTGACGCTCTACTACGTCGACCCGGCCAAGCCCGAAGATGTATTCATCTTCGTGCCGCAACTGCGCCGCGTACTGCGCGGATCGGCGAACAGCCGATGCTCCCCGGTCGGCGGCAGCGATTTCGTGCCCGACGATTTCACCGGCTTCAACGGCGGCATCGCGCGCTTCCAGGCCGATTATCTTCGCGACCAGGAGATCCTGGCGCTGCTCAACGCCGACCCGCACGTCTACGGACAGCCGGCGAACTATTATCCGCTCTACCTGCCAAAACCCGAGATCGGCAAATGGGAGGTGCGCGACAGCTACGTGATCGACACCCGCCGCATACCCGCCGAGCGCGCCGGCTACTGCTACGGCAAGCAGATCATGTACATCGATAAGCACTCCTACGTGATCACGTG
This sequence comes from Binataceae bacterium (SeqCode), assembly GCA_041487135.1. Taxonomy (GTDB): domain Bacteria; phylum Desulfobacterota; class Binatia; order Binatales; family Binataceae; genus JAJPIG01. Next base: position 548 of record JBGPMT010000370.1, read on the forward strand.
GAAGGATCTCTACAACCCGGATTTGAAGCTCTACAAGATCCAGATGTCCGAGCGGGTCGCCGCGCCCATCCCGGGGGAAGGAATCCAGCAGAGCTCCGGAAACGGCATCGAAGTGATGTGGGACCTAGAGAAGAGCCATATGAGCGTCTTTCTGACCGCGGGCCCCGACGGCCGGCAACTGGTCAGCAACGAAAATTGCCGCAAGGTCGACGGCGTCAACTACGATGATATCAATCGTTACAGCATGCCGAGCGGGCTCACCCAGGTGATGCGCTAAGCGGCATTGGCCCTATCGACCGCCGCCGAGCTCCTCGGCCTCGGCCAGCCGGCGTTCGAGGAAGCGGCGCTCCGGATTGCCTTTCACCAGCGCCAGCGCCGCGCGGTACGCTTCGGCGGCCTCCGACCAGCGCGCCATCCGCCGCAGCAAATCGGCGCGTGCGGCAGGCAGCAGGTAGTAGTCGCTGAGCTCGCCCCGCGCTTCGATCGCATCGATCAGCGTGAGGCCCTGCTCCGGCCCGAACGCCATCGCCACCGCCACCGCGCGGTTGAGCGCGATCACCGGCGAGGGGCGGAGAGTCAGCAGATGGGCGTAGAGGGCGGCGATCTCCCGCCAATCGGTGTCGGCGGCGCGCCGGGCGCGGGCGTGCGTCGCGGCGATCGCCGCCTGCACGGCATAGGGACCCGCCGGCCGCCCGCGCAGCGCCATCTCGACCAGTCCCAGTCCTTCCTCGATCTGGGCGCGAGCCCAGCGGCTGCGATCCTGGTCCTCGAGCAGCACGATTTCGCCCTCCGCGTCGAGCCGGGTCTCGCGCCGCGCATCATGGAGCAGCATCAGGGCCAGCAGGCCGGCGGTCTCCGCATCGCCCGGCATCAGTTCGAGCAGCACCCGCCCCAGGCGGATCGCTTCCGCGCAGAGATCCTTGCGCACCAGCGGATCGCCGGCGGTGGCGGCGTAGCCCTCGTTGAAAACCAGGTAGATTACCGCCAGCACGGCGTCGAGGCGCTCGGCCAGGCGGTCGCTCGACGGCACCTCGTAGGGGATGCGGGCCGCGCGGATCTTGCGCTGGGCGCGCACCAGCCGCTGCGCCATGGCCGGCGCGGGCACGATGAAGGCCCGCGCGATCTCCTCGGTCGAAAGCCCGCACAGCGTGCGCAATGACAAGGCGACCTGGGCTTCGAGCGCGAGCGCCGGATGACAGCAGGTGAAGATCAGCCGCAGTCGCTCGTCAGGCACTGCAACGTCATCCTCGGGCTCCGAAACCGCCATTCGATCCTCGACGAATCGCAGCAGTTCATCGCGCCTGGCGTCGAACGAGGCCCGCCGTCTCAGCCGGTCGATCGCCTTATGGCGGGCGGTGGCGATGATCCACGCCCTTGGATTGGCCGGAATACCATCGCGCCGCCATTGTTCGAGCGCCACGCTGAAGGCCTCGGAAGCGGCCTCCTCGGCCACCTCGAAGTCGCCCAGAAGATAGATAAGCCGGGCGAGAATGCGCCCGTAATCGGCGCGATAAACCTGCTCTATGGCCGTGCGCTCCATCAGCCGCCCTGCGCGAGGTTAACTCACAGGGCGGCTGCGGAGCCAATGGCTACATCTTGCGCAGCGGCCGTACCTCGACACCTCCGGTGCGGGCGGACGGGATACGGCTGGCGATCGACGCCGCTTCGTCGAGATTCTTGGCCTCGACGATATAGTAGCCGGAGATTTGCTCCTTGGTTTCCGCGAACGGACCGTCGGTCATCAGCATCTTGCCGTCGCGGACCTTGACCGTGGTGGCGGTGGCGGGCGGCTCGAGCGGGTCGCCGGCCTTGAAGTTGCCGTTTTTCACGATTCCCTGCGTGAACGCCATGTACTCCTGCATGAGCTTGCCCTGCTCCTCGCTGCTCAGCGGCTGTCCCTGGCGGTCGTAAATCAAGAGCATGTACTGCATTGCGGTCCTCCTGAGCCCGGTACTCGGGCTTATGCACTTTAGTCGAACGGAGAGACGCCGGATCGACAGCCGAGCCGGAGAAATTTGCAGGGCTGAGCCCTGCACCCAATAAAGGCGCGCTGAAGATTTTCGGGGACTCCACCAGTTATCGACTCTGCGATTTGTCACCTCTACTTGTCCAAGGAGAGGTCGCCGCGAGTATCGCGAGCGGCGGGTGAGGTCCATCTGAATTCAC
>JBGPMT010000371.1:0-2711 GCA_041487135.1 Binataceae bacterium (SeqCode)
ACTGGTGCAGTCGCAGTTCCGGACCGACGACGATCACCGAGCGGCCCGAATAGTCCACGCGTTTGCCCAGCAGATTTTGGCGGAATCGACCGCTCTTCCCCTTGAGCATGTCGGAGAGCGATTTGAGCGGCCGCTTGGAGGGACCGGTGATCGCCCGCCCGCGCCGGCCGTTGTCGAACAGCGCGTCGACCGCCTCCTGCAGCATCCGCTTCTCGTTGCGGATGATGATGTCCGGGGCGTTCAGTTCAATCAGCCGCTTCAACCGGTTGTTGCGGTTGATCACGCGGCGGTAGAGATCGTTCAAGTCCGAGGTCGCAAAGCGCCCGCCGTCGAGCGGCACCAGCGGCCTCAAGTCGGGCGGGATGACCGGCAGGATGGTCAGGATCATCCACTCCGGACGATTGCCCGATTCGCGAAACGCGTTGACCACTTTCAGGCGCTTGGCGACCTTCTTGCGCCGCGCCTCGCTGGCGGTGCTCTTCATCTCGGCGCGCAGCTCCCCGGCGAGCTGGTCGAGGCCGAGCTGGGAGAGCATCAGGCGAATCGCCTCGGCGCCCATGCCGGCCTTGAAGCTGTCGCCGTACTGTTCGCGCGCTTCGCGATACTTACGCTCGGTCAGAAGCTCCTTGTGCGTAAGCGGCGTCTCGCCCGGATCGGTCACGACGTAGCACTCGAAATAGAGCACCTTCTCGAGTTCCTTGAGCGTCATGTCGATGAGCGTGCCGATGCGCGAAGGCAGCGAGCGCAAAAACCAGATATGCGCGACCGGGGCGGCCAGGTCGATATGGCCCATCCGCTCGCGCCTGACCTTGGACTGGATCACCTCGACGCCGCACTTTTCGCAGACCACGCCCCGATGGCGCATCCGCTTGTACTTGCCGCAGTTACACTCGTAGTCCTTGGTCGGCCCGAAGATTTTCGCGCAGAACAGCCCGTCGCGCTCCGGCTTGAAGGTCCGATAGTTGATGGTCTCAGGTTTCTTGACCTCGCCGTGCGACCACGACCGGATCATCTCGGGCGAAGCGATTGAAATCCGGATCGCGCTGAATGACAGCGGGTTCTTGGGCTTCTCAAAAATGCCAAACAGATCTTCCATTTACCCTGCTCCCTGTGGGCGACGACCCCGTCAGCCGCGCGGCGCCTGCTCGAGCAAATCGACGCTCAGGCAGAGCGACTGCAGTTCCTTCACCATCACGTTGAATGACTCCGGCAGACCCGGCTCGAGCGTGTTCTCGCCCTTGACGATCGCCTCGTACATCCGGGTGCGGCCCACGACGTCGTCCGACTTGACGGTCAGCATCTCCTGCAGCGTGTAGGCCGCGCCGTAGGCCTCGAGCGCCCACACTTCCATCTCGCCCAGGCGCTGGCCGCCGAACTGCGCCTTGCCGCCCAGCGGCTGCTGGGTGACCAGGCTGTAGGGCCCGGTCGAGCGGGCGTGAATCTTGTCCGCGACCAGGTGATGCAGCTTCATCATGTACATCACGCCGACCGTGACCGGCTGCTCGAAGGCTTCGCCGGTGCGTCCGTCGTGGAGCGTCGCTTGCCCGGTTTCGGGCAACCCGGCCTTCTTGATCAAGGCGAAGATCTCCTCCTCGCGCGCCCCGTCGAAAACCGGCGAGGCGACGTGGATTCCGCCGCGCGCCTTGTGCGCCAGCTTGACCAGGTCCGCATCGCCGAGCTCGTCGATAAACTCATGCAGCTCGCGGTCGCCGTAGAGCTCCTTCAACCGGCGCCGCAGCGCCGCCGGATTGGCGCCGTCACGCAGTTCGTCGTCGAGCTGGCGGCCCAGTTCGCGCGCCGCCCATCCCAGATGCGTCTCCAGAATCTGTCCGACGTTCATCCGCGAGGGCACGCCCAGCGGATTGAGCACGATATCGACCGGCGTGCCGTCGGCCAGCCGCGGCATATCCTCCTCGGGCAGGATGCGCGAGAGCACGCCCTTGTTGCCGTGGCGTCCCGCCATCTTGTCGCCCACCTCCAGGCGGCGCTTGATGGCGACGAACACCTTGATCATCTTGATCACGCCCGGCGCGAGCTCGTCGCCCGCCTTGAGCCGATCGATCTTGGTGCCGTAATGCGAATGGACCACGTCAACGCTGGTGCGCAGCGCTTCCATGGCTGCGGCGGCCTCGGCCGCCGCCCGCTCGTCCTCAACCCTGAGCTCGCTCCAGAGCCGGTACGGCAGCTCGTCGAGGATTTCGTTGGTCAGCGCCTCGCCCTTCTGCAGCGCCACCCGCTTCTGGCCGCCCTCCTCGTCCATCACGCGCCCCGCCAGCTTCTTGCCCGCCAGCGCGCGCTTGAGCTTGCGCAGCGTCTCCTGGCGGATAACGCGCACTTCCTCACTCTCGTCCTGCTGGAGCCGTTCGACCTCCAGGTTGTGGATCTCCTGGGTGCGGTCGTCGCGGGCCACGCCGCGGCGCGCGAAGACCCGCGCGTCGATCACCGTGCCTTCGACGCCGGGCGGCACGCGCAGGCTGGTGTCGCGCACCTCGCCCGCCTTCTCGCCGAAGATCGCCCGCAGCAGTTTCTCTTCGGGACTGAGCTGAGTCTCGCCCTTGGGCGTGATCTTGCCGACCAGGATATCGCCCGGCCGCACCTCGGCGCCGATCCGGATGATCCCGCTGGTGTCGAGATTGCGCAGCGCCTCCTCGCCAACGTTGGGGATGTCGCGCGTGATCTCTTCGGGTCCGAGCTTGGTGTCGCGCGCGATG
>JBGPMT010000372.1:0-2707 GCA_041487135.1 Binataceae bacterium (SeqCode)
ATCAGCAGCAGCAGCTCCATCAGGTTGTCATTGGGCGGCGTGCAGATCGATTGGAGCACGAAGCAATCGCCGCCGCGCACGTTCTGGCGAATCTCGACCATCACTTCGCCGTCGGGAAAGCGCCCGACCTCGGCCTCGCCGAGCCGGACCTGAAGGGTTTCACAGACTTCCCGCGCCAGGGCGGGATTTGAGTTGCCGGTGAAAATCTCCAGTTCGTCTTTGGCCCGATCAGCCATCCGTTTTTTCTCCGCGGCGCAAGCGCCGCTCGATCGCAAAAGTCATCTCGAATCGCCGCTGAGCGATGTCTGAGTCCGCCGCGAGGATGATGGCTGGGCGGGAAGGATTCGAACCTTCGAATGCCAGGTCCAAAGCCTGGTGCCTTACCAGCTTGGCGACCGCCCAGTGCGAGGCCGCTAGTCAAGCTCCCTCTCGCGAGCCCGCGCCCCTAGGCTATCTCAAAACGACCCCTCTCCGCACGTCCTGGCGGTTTCGCGCATCGCAAGGCGGTAGAGGTTCCCCCGGTCAGGCGGTGCTCAAGAGCCGACCCTCGCCCTCGACCTTCAACAGTCGGAGCGACATCATGCCGGCGGCCCGGAATCACTGGGCGATATTATTGTTAGCTATTTTGGCTGTCAATGTTGAGGCAAAAAATAACCAACGAAAAGCTCACAGCCTGTCCGTTGCCGCCGGAAAAGTCACCGTATGCACCGCGAACACCGACGCCGAGGGATCCCGCTCCCGGACCAAACCGGCCCCGTGCTGGGCCTCGGCGGAGTTGCGGAAAATTCCGAACACGGCCCCGCCGCTGCCGCTCATGGCGACCGCCCGTGCACCGCTATATTGAAGTATCGCTTTAAGTCTGAGGATTTCCGGATGGCGCGCCGCGGCGACCGCTTCCAGGTCGTTGACCAGCATCGCCGGCGCCAGCTCTCCCGCGGCGAACGCGCTCAGGTCGGCGTCGTTGAGGGGACCGCTCCATTGCGCGCGCTTAAGCGCCCGGAAAATCGTGGCGGTCGCGACCTCGATCGGCGGCACCGCTATCACCAGGTCGAGTCGCGGCAGATGCTCCAGCGGCAGGATCCGTTCGCCGATCCCGGCGATTCGCGCCGGCCGGGGATCGACGAAAAACGGCACGTCGGCACCGATCCTGACCGCGAGTTCCAGCAGCCGTTCGCGATCACCGATTCGGAACAGCGCCGCCATAGCGCGCAGCACCGCCGCCGCATCGCTCGATCCGCCGCCGAGTCCCGCGCCGGCGGGAATCCGCTTGCGAAGCTCGATGAAAACCTCGCAGGCAATTCCGAACTCCTCGAGGAACCCGCGTGCGGCGCGGGCCGCCAGGTTTCGATCGTCGGAAGGAATGTCAGGCCGGTCGCATCGGATCGTCACCGAGCGCGAAGCCGAGGGGCGCAGCTCCAGAGCCAGCTCGTCGTAGAGCGAAACCGGGACGAGAACCGAATCGAGTTCGTGGTAGCCGTCCGCGCGCTGCCCGACGACTCGCAGATAGAGGTTGACCTTGGCGGGCGCCTTCTCGCTGACAATCTTGACCATCGCCGCGGAGCTAAGGCCCGTCGCCGCCCGATTGTGCCCGGATCCGTCTGAGCGCGCGGCGTGTGTCGCGATGGATGACGATGATCAGGCCGATCAGCATCGTCACCAGTCCGATTAGGACCAGCACCTGACCGGTCAGGAAGGTCGCGTGGTAGAAGTCCATCCGGGCGGTCGCGTAGGAGACCCGCCGCTGCTCGGCGGTGAAGGGCTCAAGCACGGTGCTGTCGGCATCGAGTTCGTCGAAGCTGCGGTAAGCCTGGTCGGGAACCGGGGGTGCCGAGGCCTGGGCGATAATTTGGCCGTATTCCGTGGTTCGTTGCAGCCCCGTCACCCAATTGGCGGCCCCGAGCAGCAGCAAAGCCAGCCCCGCCATTATCCGCCAGTCGCCGTAGATATCGGGAAGCTTCATGCGGTTTAAAGCCACAATAGGTGCTCGCCGCGCGGAAGACAACGCGGCCTCTTTTGCATCGAGGCGCCGCCGAATACGATAGCTAAAGAGTCCCCTCATGGCCGAGAACCCGCGGATAGACGACCTGCTGGCGCGCTTTAAGGCGCGCGACCGTATTGCGCTCGCCCGGCTGATCACGCTGGTCGAGAACCGGGCGCCCGAAGTCGTCTCCGTGATGGAGCAGCTCTATCCGCTGACGGGCAAGGCGCACGTGATTGGAATCACGGGACCGCCGGGTGCCGGCAAATCGACGCTTATCAACCTGATGATCGGGCGGCTGCGGGCGCTCCAGCAGAACGTGGCGGTGCTCGCGATCGATCCGTCGAGCCCGTTTTCGGGCGGCGCGGTACTCGGCGATCGGGTGCGGATGACCGACCACTACCGCGACCCCGGCGTCTATATCCGCAGCATCTCGACCCGTGGCAGCCATGGCGGGCTGAGCCGCGCGGCGCACGAGGTGGTGCGGTTGCTTGATGCGTTCGGCCACGACACGATTATTATCGAGACCGTGGGCGTCGGTCAGACCGAACTCGACGTGATGGATCTGGCGGAAACCGTAGTGGTCGTGCTGGTGCCGGAAAGCGGCGACAGCGTGCAGGTGATGAAGGCCGGGCTCAATGAGATTGCGGATATCTTCGTGGTCAACAAGGCTGACCGCGGCGGCGCCGATCGGGTGAAGGCGGAACTCGAGTTGAGCGTTCATCTGCG
>JBGPMT010000373.1:0-2700 GCA_041487135.1 Binataceae bacterium (SeqCode)
TGCCGACTGCGCTGGTTTCGAAGAATTTCTTGCCCACCGCGGCAAGCTGGTTATCGGTTGGCGTGCCAAAGCCGGCGATCTGCTCGTAACCCTGCGTCAGGCGCGTCAATTCGGCGGTGTTGAGATACTTTAGGACCTCGGCCAGGACAGGTTTTTCGAGCGTCATGATGAAGAGCGCGGCGCTCTCCACTCCGTTTCCGCTGCTTTTTTCTTGAGCTGCCATTGGTCGCCGTTTCTCCCGCCCGGCTCGGTCCCGAGCCGCATTATGGTCGCGAGCAGCCGTCCATCTCTTTCGCTGACGGCCGCGACCGCGACGGTTCTTCCGTCAACCACGAGCCGGACGATCGGATCGGCCCCGATCGGGGGCTCGGCCTCTAGCCTGTCGCCCGGCTGGAGTGCGGCGAGGATTCCCATCGGCACGGTGAGACGCGAGAGGACTGCCGAGAGTTCCACGCGCGCCTTGGGCATCCGATTAGTCTCTCGCATTGGTTCTTCCGTGCCGCTTAACCTCGGCCAAAACGCGCCGTCCGTCGAAGTCGACCTGCACCGGCCCCAGCCGGACGGTCCGCGCGGCGATCCAGGCGTCGCTGCCGTCGGGAAGAACAATCGAATCGCCGGGCTTGAGCGCCAGAAGGTCATCGATCGGGACGCTCCAGGTGCCGAGGACGATATCCACCTCAACCGGAATGGCCGCGGCGGCTTCGTGGATCTGCGAGGAGCCGCGGCGATCGCCGTTAACCACAACCAGGTCCCGCACGGCGTTGATCATGCTGCTGCTTGCGGCAAGCATTACGCGCAGCGGACTCGCGGCCGGACCGAGGCGAAAGCGTAATACGACCAGATAGTCCTGCGGCGCGAACAGGAGAGTGTCTTTGAGACGTTCACTGTGGCGGATGACGGCGAGTCGTCCGATTCCGGCGGCGCGATAGGAATCGCTCAGGCTGGCGAGCATCCCGCTCAACGCTTCGCGCACGATGGCGTGTTCGATTCGGGTCAGCGAAATCCTTCGATCGCCGTCGACGAGGCTCGCCACCCCCAGACGGGTTTCGACGAAGGAGCGGGCGAGTTCACTCCTGATGAGGAGAAACCCGCCGATCTCGGTCTCTTCGATGGTGAACACGGCGGTTTGGCAATCAGCGCTGTCGGTCTCGCTCAAATTGTCAAAGGCTTCGAAGCCCAGCCCCTCGAATTCGATTCTTTCACCCTGCGGCAGGAGTTCGCTCAGTCGTTGGGACCAGTCCTTGGCCAGGTTTTGATGGATCCGTTCGAGCGTGGCGCGGCGCTGGGCCCGAATGATCGGGCGCCACAGTTCGTACTTGCTTTCGCCGCGCTCGGGCGTATGCTCGTCGATCACCGCAGGCGCCATCAGTTGGCCCCCAGTGGGCGAATCACGATTTCGACGCGGCGATTGAGCGCGCGCCCCTCCTCGGATGAATTGTCGCCAATGCTCCTGTAGGGTCCATAACCGGCGATGGTCAGGTGGTCGGGATTCAGCGCCGAGTGGGCAAGGACGTAACGCAGGACGCTCGCCGAGCGCGCGGCGCTGAGTTCCCAGTTGTCGTAAAAGCGCGCGTTGGCAATCGGCACGGAATCGGTGAAGCCGTCGATCTCGATGTGATTGGGCAAGCGGCGGAGCGTTTCCATCACGGCATCCAGCGCGGAAAGCTGGGCAATAGCGATTTCGGCCTCACCGCTGGCGAAGAACTTCGCCGCGGAGAGCGAGATCACGATGCCCCGACTGTCACGCTTAACGCTAATCCCGGAATTGGGAAACTTTTCCACAGTGGATGCGAGCTGCTGCATCGCCTGGTCCAACTGGCGCTGAGGAGCCGCGCTTGATTCAACCGCGACGCGGCCGGACTCGCCAAGTTCGGGGCGGATGCCGCCACGGCTGGGACGCGCCCCCATTGCCACCGCCACCGCCTCCATCGACCGGTTGGCTTGCTCTTTCGATTGTATCGAGAGCGCGTAGAGCAACACGAACAACGCGAACAGCAGGGTAATGAAATCAGCGTAGGAAAGCAGCCATCGTTCGCTGGACTCGTGCGCCGCGCCTTCCTCATGCTCTTCCATGACGAGACCTGCTCACCCGCCGCTGACCCACCGGGTCAGGCTGCAACCATGTCGGGAGATTGATTTTCCTGCGTCGGCTGCCCTGAGCCCTCAGGTGGTCTGCCGCTGGGCGGTGGCGCGGTACCGTTGTGACCGGTGTGCGTCAGACCCCCGCTCAGGAGTTGGCGCAGCGCGATCGCGCTCATGCCCTCGCGCAGGGCCTTAACCCCTGTGACGACGATCTTATCGAGCTGCTTTTCGGTGCGCGCCCGCGTGCGGATTTTGCGCGCGACCGGGAACGCGACCAAGTTGGCGAGCCCGACCCCATAGACCGTCGCCACGAACGCCGTCGCGATCCCGATGCCAACCTTGGTGGGATCGTTAAGCTGCTGCATGGTGTGGATCAACCCGAGCACGGCGCCCAGGATGCCGAAGGTGGGCAGATAGCCGCCGGCCGACTCGAACACTTCGGCGCCGGCGTTGTTGCGTTCGATACGCTCAAGATAGGTTCGGTCCATAATCGTGATCATGGAGTCGGGCGGGGCGTTGCTCACGACCAGGTTCAAACCGGTCGCGAGCAAGGGATAGGGCTCGGTTCGAACGTGACCCTGAAGCAGCACCGGCCCTTCGCGGCGCAGGATAGTCGCA
>JBGPMT010000374.1:0-2654 GCA_041487135.1 Binataceae bacterium (SeqCode)
CCCGCGCCGATGAGCCGCTTCCGGCTGCGGAGCGTCCGTTCCATTCGCTGGTGAACTATTCGCCGGCCCCCTCCGAGCCGGAGCCTGCGCCGGCGGCGAATCCCGATGCGGTTGAGGAGGTGGAGGCGGTATCGGCGGAGCATCCACTGGCGAAGAAGCTGGCCGCCGTCCCGGCCGAGCCCGGCGTCTACCTGCTGCGCGATCACCACGGCAAGGTGCTCTACGTCGGCAAGGCCAAATCATTGCGATCGCGGGTGCGGGCTTATTTCCGCGAGCACGGCGACGAACGCTTCCAGGTGCGTTTCCTGATGAAGCGGGTGCGCGACTTCGAAACCCTGGTCGCCGTCTCCGAGAAGGAAGCGCTAATTCTCGAGAACAACCTGATCAAGCAATACAAGCCGCGCTACAATATCCGGCTCAAGGACGACAAGTCGTACCTGAGCGTCAAGATCACGAATCATCCGTGGCCGCGCATCACGGTCACGCGCAAGATCGTCAAGGATGGCGGCCGCTACTTCGGCCCGTTCGGATCGGCTGACGGATTGCGCGAGACCATCGACGTGATCCGCAAGGTCTTCCCGCTGCGCACCTGCAGCGACACGGTCTTCCGCAATCGCGCCCGGCCGTGCCTGGAATATCAGATCAAGCGCTGCCTGGGACCGTGCTGCATCGCGGTCGATCGCGCAGAATACGAACGTCATCTGCACGCCGCCCAGATGCTGCTGGAGGGGAAGGACCTCGAGTTGCTGAAGGAGATGCGCGAGCGGATGAAGGGGCATGCCGAGCGCCTCGAGTTCGAGGCGGCGGCGCGCATCCGCGACCGCGTCCGCTCGATCGAGAAGACCGTCGAGCGCCAGACCGTGCTGCATCACTGGGGTATCGACCAGGACGTTTTCGGACTCTATCGGGAGGGCGGATTCATCGAGGCGATGGTCCTGATGATCCGCGGCGGAAAGCTGACCAGCACCCAGGGATGGAGTTTCGAGGACCTGGAGTTCGCCGATCAGGACGTGCTTGCCGATCTGCTGACCCAGTTCTATGCGGGCGCGCGCTTTATCCCGGACGAGGTCATCCTGCCGACCGTGCTGGAGGATGCCGAGGTTCGGGCGGAGTTGTTGACCGAGAAACGCGGCAAGAAGGTCGAGATGTTCGTGCCGCGCCGTGGCGAGAAGCTGCGCCTGCTCGAGATGGCGATGGAGAACGCGCGCCAGTCGTTCGCATCGCGGCGTGACAGCGAAGCGACACGCGAGCGGATGCTCGAGGAGCTGCGCCTGAAGCTCCACCTGCGCAATACGCCCAAGCGGATCGAATGCTACGACATCTCGAATCTCCAGGGATCGATGCTGGTCGGCTCGCAGGTCACCTTCGACGAGGGCGAGCCCGAAAAAAATCTCTATCGGCGCTACCGGGTCCGGACCGTCGAGGGGCAGGACGACTTCGCGAGCCTGTTCGAGGTGCTGCGCCGGCGCCTGGCGCGGGCGCAGCGCGACGGCGAGTTCCCCGACCTGTGGGTGATCGACGGCGGCAAGGGCCAACTTAATGTGGCACTTGAAGTGTTGCGCGAAGCGGGTCTGCTCGATCAGATCGAGGTCGTGTCGCTGGCCAAGCAGCATGTGCTGAACCTGGCCCGCGAGCGCGAGGTGGTGAAATCCGAGGAGCGGGTCTTTCTGCCAAATCGCAAGGACCCGATCGTGTTGCCCAGGAACTCGACTGCGCTGTTCCTGCTGGTGCGGATTCGCGACGAGGCCCATCGCTTCGCGATCACCTATAATCGCGAACTGCGGCGGCGCGCCCGGATGCGATCGGTGCTCGACGACATCGAGGGCGTCGGCCCGGTACGCCGCCGAGCCCTGCTGCGCCATTTCGGCAGCCTGAGAAGGATTTGCGAGGCGAGCCTCGAGGAGATCGCGGCGGTCAAGGGACTCAACGCCGAGCTCGCCGCCGCTATCCGGCGCCATCTGGATGCGATGGCCTCGCTGCTCGATCGCGAGGAAGGTGCCGAGGCGACAGGAGGGGAGGAGAGCGACCCGCGGCCGGGCGAGGAGGCCTCGGCCGATCTACCAGGTCCAGCGGACCGGGTTAGCCCGGGCGACGAACCCCCGGCTTCCTAGCGACTCCTGGTCCGGGCCGTCCATCGTGAATTGCACGCCGCACGCCGTTTTGATTTGCTGAAATATCAACTAGTCTGAAATTCCCCCCGGCGAAGGAATATGTCATCGCGCCGCCATCGCTAACCAATACCGTTCCCGAACGGCCTGGGAGTGAGTTTGTTTCCGCGACTGCGCGCGCCGCAGCCGAATGGCTGAGCGGCATGCCACCGATCTATTCGGTCGCCGTCGCCATGATCGCGGGCGATGCGCTGGGGAATCTGAGCCTCTATCTTCCCGCTTATCTCGGATGGAGCGCGGCCGTCGTTGCGATCCTGCTGTTCCTCGCGCAGTGGCGCGAGCTCGGTAAAACGGTCGCGCTGGCGGGAGTCGTCGCGGCCGCGAGTCTGCCGGCCTGCCGGTTGCATCAGCCGGCCTCCGATGCTGGCGGGCTGCGGCGGTTCGCCGACCGGGCCCTGGTGACGATCGAGGGCCGCATCCTGGCGCCGCCCGAACATCGGCCCGGCCTCACCTACCTGTTCGTGACCGCCCTTCGCGCCGCCGAAG
>JBGPMT010000375.1:0-2651 GCA_041487135.1 Binataceae bacterium (SeqCode)
AACAGGGCCAGAAAGATGAGCGGCAGACAATCGAGCGCGCGCGCGACCTCGGTCAAGAGCGGCGCGCTCTCCTTGAACTCGCCCGCGCGCAGCCGCTCGAGCTCGCGCACTGCGACCAGCGAATGCCGGTCGACCGTGTAGATATGGTAGAGGTCGTGCAGCACGCGCGCGTAGAGATTTCCGAACTCCGGGATGATCGCGCCGAGCACGCCTGCGCGATGCATCGCCTCCAGCGTCTCGGCGACCCGCTCGCGCGCGCTCAGTATCGTCATCAGGGCCACGCCCAGGCGCGGGTCGGCGCGCGCCCGCTCATCGATCAACGCCAGGTTGTCGCGCAGCAGCTGGTAGGCGGAGCCCGAAAGCTCGACGCCATGCGCCTGGCATTCGGCAAAAATCGTGACCAGGTTCAGCGGGTCGCGCCGGAAGAAATCGTCCGCCTCGATGCCGAGCACGCGATTCTGGATCACGACGCCCGGGCGAATCTGGCGCGGCGTGTTGCGGCGCAGGAAGCGGCCCGGCGTGATCTCCTCGGTGGCGCGCGCGATCAGACCCTCGGCGAAGCGATGGATCGTGCTGGCATGGCGGTAATAGGCGCGCATTAGCGAGGCGTCGGCGCCGAGACTGTCCTCGGCCCGAAAGCCGAGCAGCGGCGCGATGCGTTCCTGGTACTCGAAGGTGAGCTGGTCGAAATGACGGCCGCTCAGAAAGTGGAGCGAATTGCGCACCCGCCACAGGAAGTCGCGCGTGCTCTCGACCTCGGCCAGTTCCGCCTCGCCGATGACCGCCTTGTGCACCAGCTCCTCGAGCGAATGGACCTTGTACTTGACCTTAGCGATCCAGAGCGCCGTATGCAGGTCACGCAGGCCCCCCTCGCCTTCCTTGAGGTGCGGTTCGAGCAGGTAGACCGAGTCGCCGAAGCGGGCATGGCGCTCGCGGCTCTCCTTGAGCTTGGCGCGAAAAAACTTGGGCTGATTGCGGTTCAGGACCTCGCCCGGCAGGAGCTTCTCCAGCTCCTCGAACAGCGCGCGGTCGCCGGCCAGATAGCGCGCGTCCAGGATGGCGGTCTCCTCGATCAGGTCGCCGTTCGCCATCTTGAGCGTGCTCTTCAGGTTGCGTACCGCGTGCCCGACCGTCAGGCCCGCGTCCCACAGCGCGTGCAGGATAATCTCGGCGACGATTTCCAGGTACGGACCCGGCTTCCAGTCATGCAGGAACAGCAGGTCGATGTCCGAAAACGGATTGAGCTCACCGCGTCCGTAGCCGCCGCGCGCGATCACCGCCAGGCGCTGATCGAGCTTCGTGAAGCGCCGCGCATGGGCCGCGTCGGCATGACGATAGAGCGCGCGCAGCAGGACGTCGACGGCAGCCGTGAGAGCGCGCACGATCTCGGTGCCGCTGGCGCCGGCGAAATGGCGCGCCGCCAGTTCCGTGCGCACCGATTGCAGATAGGCCCGCGCCACCGTGCCCGGGCGATCGGCCGCCTCGAGAGCAGCGAATAATCCCTCTTCGTCGCGCGGCACCGGGAGCGCCGCCGCCGCGGTGGCGGGTTCTTCGCCGAGCGCGCCAGCCTGCCTCACAGGTTGCCCACTGCGGCATCGGAATTGAAATAATGTACCACCGCCCCGGCGATCGCGTCCGCCAGCGCCTGCTGGTAGCGCTCAGAAGCGAGATTCGCGGCCTCGGCGCGGCTCGACAGGAAGCCGCATTCGACCAGCACCGCGGGCATCCGCGCGCCCACCAGCACATAGAACGGCCCCTGCTTTGCGCCGAGTTCATTCACCCTGACGCCAAGATTCGCATCCAGCTCGGCCACGGTTTGCGCCTCGATCATGCCCGCCAGCGAGGCCGACTCAGCGGCCTTATAATTCTGGCGCAGGTCACTCAGGATGTAGTTTAGGTCGACCGCCGGGGGTGCGCTATAGTTGGCGCCGCCCGCCGCATTCTCGATCCGTGCCAGCTGAATCGTCGCGCGATCAGTGGTGTTGTTCAGATAGTAGGTTTCGATCCCGGCCGTATGCGGATCGGCGCTGGAGTTCAGATGGATCGAGACGAACAGATCGGCTCCCGCCCGGTTCGCAAGCCGGGTCCGCTCGGGCAGCGTCACGAAGTAATCCGCATCGCGCGTCAGCCGCGCATCGACGCCGCGGGCCATAAGCGCGCGCGCCAGGCGCATCGAGATTTCGAGCGCGATGGTCTTCTCCAGCAGCGGGGCGCCGGCCTCGGTGCCCGGGTCGTAGCCGCCATGGCCCGCATCGATCATCACGATCGGCCGCGCCGCGCCCGCCGGTCTCTCCACCGGCGGCGCAGACTCCGGGACGAGCGCCGCCGGAGGATGGAGCGCGGCGAGCTCGGTTGTGGTCCTCGGCGAGACGGCGCGCGCGGCCGCCCGATGCGGCGGCGATGAGTAAGCCGCCGCCGGCGTGCGATCACCGGCGGCCAGAAGCGGCGCGGCGAGGTTCGGCGTCGATCCGCCCGGCGCCAGCCGGACCAGCAACGCATGCGCGGTCCGCGCCATCGCGTAGTCGCATCGCTGGTCGACCTCGATCACCAGCCGCGCGCCGCCGTCGCTCGCCGCCAGTATCCGCACCGAGTCGACCGGCGAAGCCTCGCGTCCCGCAAGCGGCCGCCGCGGCAGATCGATGCGGGTGTGG
>JBGPMT010000376.1:0-2646 GCA_041487135.1 Binataceae bacterium (SeqCode)
CGCCTCAGGCGACGGCGATGTCGGGCGGTGGCGGCGCTAATGCCGGCAATGCCGTCGGCGGCAGCGCGATTGGCGGAGTGGCTACAGCACCCTCCGGGCAGCAAATCCCGACTTTCGCCAAACCAGGTTGGGCTTACGGCTCGACCACCTCGCCCGACGGCTCGGTGCGCTGGGAGTTTGGACGCCGGGGTATGATCGAGCGTTTTGTTGTCAACGCAGTGACGGCCGCGCAGGTGCCCGGCGTTACCATCGACCTGCTCGCCGGCTCCGCGCCGTCATCCTCGGTATGCTGGATCGTCGGCCGCCGCGGCACCGTCCTGCTCACGACGGACGGCATTCACTGGGGAAAAATCAACTCGCCGACTTCGGCCGACCTGGTCTCGGTGAGCGCCCAGGGCGCCGACTCCGCCATCGTTACCGATCAGGATTCCCGGCGCTACGCCACCGCCGATGGCGGCCAGAGCTGGCAGGCGCAGTAGCCCGTCCGTCTCCGCATAGTTCACCCAACAAAAAGATCTGCAAGAAGTCGCCCCCGCCCCGTTCAAAGAGACGAGGCAGAGGGTGACGATGACTCCACGTGCCGCAGAATCGACAACCCCCGAGAGTGCCGTCTGGCCGCTTGGGACGCTTCGCGATCCGAGGCTCGCCCAGTTGGTCGTTCTCGGGACGATTCTCGTGCTCGGGGCGTGGCTTTACGACTTCGCACTCGATCCGCGCCAGGTTCTGCTGACATTCGCATCTGCATTGTTTGCCCAGGCGGCCACTGACCGGTTCGCCGGACGCAAACGTTTGAACTACAAGAGCGCGCTCATCACCGCGCTCGGTATCTCGCTGCTACTCCGCGCCGACACGCTGTGGGCCCATCCGGTCGCAGCCGCCGTGGCGATCGCTTCGAAGTCGCTGTTCCGCTCACGCGGCAAGCATCTGTTCAATCCTTCGTGTTTTGGCGTGATCTTCGCGCTGATCGCGCTGCCGGGAGTATGGGTATCGCCAGGGCAGTGGGGCGACGGCCCGGTTTTGGCCGGATGGATCGCAGTGGCCGGCACGATGGTCGTGTCGCGCGCCTCATGCGGCGATACCAGCACGAGTTTCGTTCTGTTCTATGGCGGAGCGATGCTTGCGCGAGTGCTCTGGCTCGGCCAGCGGTTTGCCGTCCTGATGCATCGTCTGGCGAGCGGGTCGCTGCTGCTGTTCGCCTTTTTCATGATTTCCGATCCGCGCACCTCTCCCGACGACTGGCGCGGCCGGCTCGCGCATTGCGCCACCGTCGCCGGGCTGGCGTTCGTGCTCGGCTTCCATTTCTACGTGACCAACTCGCTCGTATGGGCGCTGTTCCTGGCGGCTCCGGCCGTTCCGGTTTGGGACGCCATCTTTAAGGCGCCGAGATTCGAGTGGGAATCGAAAGGAGAAAGCGATGATCTCAGAGTTGAAACGTGTCCTGTTGGCCGCGCTGGCGATGACCCTGCTGAGCGCGATCGCACAACCGACTCCCGCCCGCGCGTTCTGCGGATTTTACGTGGGCAAGGCGGAGAGCACGCTGCACAACCGGGCGTCGAAGGTGGTGCTTGTCCATCATGAGGACAAGACCGTCATCAGCATCATGAGCGATTACCAGGGCGACCTCTCGCAGTTCGCGATGGTCGTGCCGGTGCCGGTCGTCTTGCAACGCGGCCAGATCCATATCGGCAATCCCGAGGTGATGAAGCATCTCGAGGACTACAGCGCGCCGCGCCTGGTCGAATACGACGACCCGAATCCGTGCCAGATGTTCTATCCGCGCGCGATGGGGGGCATGGCCGCGAACGCGCCGATGGCGGAAAGCGCCGCCAAGGCCCGCGATTCGGCCAAGGCGCTGGGGGTGAAGATCGAGGCGCAGTACACGGTCGGCGAATACGACATCGTGATTCTTTCGGCCAAGCAGTCCGACGGGCTCGAGACCTGGCTGAGCGAAAACGGCTACCGGATTCCGCCCGGCGCCGCCGCCGCGCTCGCTCCCTATATCCGCGACGGCATGAAATTCTTCGTCGCCAAGGTGAATCTGAAGGAGCAGGCAAAAACCGGGCTCGATTACCTGCGCCCGATCCAGTTCGCCTTCGAATCGATGAAATTCATGCTGCCGATCAGGCTCGGGATGGTAAACGCATCGGGACCGCAGGACCTCGTGATCTACGTGCTGACCGAAAACGGCCGCGTCGAGACCACCAACTACCGGACCATCGAGATGCCGACCGGCACCGATGTGCCGCAGTTCGTGCGCGACGACTTCTCGAAGACCTATGAGGCGATTTTCGATCGCCAGGTAAAGCTCAACGAGACGCGCGGGGTCTTCACGGAATACGTCTGGAACATGATCTCGTGCGATCCCTGCGCCGCGCCGCCGCTCAGCAACGACGAATTGAAAGAGCTTGGCGTGTTCTGGCTGGATACTCAAAATCCTCCCGTTTGGGGCGGCCCGCCGCAGCCGATGTACCGGCCGCAGATGTTTATCGCCGCGCCCTCCGGAGTGGTGCTCACGCGGCTCCACGTCCGCTACTCGGCCGCGACCTTTCCGGAGGATCTCTCCTTCCAGGAGACCGGGGATACCAACAACTTCCAGGTCCGCTACGTGCTTCATCGGCCTTGGGAGGGATCGGCGCAACTCTGTCC
>JBGPMT010000377.1:0-2624 GCA_041487135.1 Binataceae bacterium (SeqCode)
CTGAGGCTTTAATCGAATCAGGATGCGGCGCGGCGGCGGCCGCCGAGCGCGCGCCGGTCCTCGCCGCGCAGCGGAGTTGCGCCTGCACCGGCCTCGTGCTGCTCCGGATGGCGCATCGCGAGCCACTGATGGAAGCGGTCCATGTAGGTGTAGACCACCGGTGTGATGTAGAGCGTCAGGAATTGCGAGAAGAACAGCCCGCCGACGACCGGCGCCTGCTCGGCGGCCGCCGCCGCGCCGCATCCTGATCTCGATTAAAGCCTCAGCGGCGCGCCCACACCTCAGCGGCCGGCGTGCGCGGATTTTTGGCTCGCCGTTCCCTTTCGAGCCTGGTCCCGGAGGCTTTCGATTGGAAGAAAATCGGCCATCCCGGCGCGCCCGAGAACTTAAAGCAGATGTTGAACTATGGCCGGATCGAGCGGCGCCTTGTGCCGGGTATGGCCCAGGCGCGTAACCGCGGTCAGCCGCGCGAGCGATTGGGGGTTGGTTTCCATCGCGGGCGAGCTTCCCGGCTCGACGTCGCTCAGCGTATAACCCGCGATGCGCATCCCGCGCCGCGCCGCGTAGTCCAGCGTCAGCAGCGCCGCGTTGATAGCGCCGAGACGGTTCGCGATCACCAACACCAGCTCGAGATCGAGCATGAGCGCGAGGTCGGCGTAATTCTTCTCCCAGGTTATCGGGACCATCAGGCCGCCCGCCCCTTCCACGATCATCACGTCGGCGTTCGCCTCGATGCGGCGATAGGCTTCGACGATGCGCTCCAGATCGGGCGGCGGCGCGCCGTCGGCTTCGGCGGCGGCCGGCGGCGCTAGCGGGGCGCGATAGCGATACGGGCAGACCAGCTCCATCGGCCAGTTGGCGAACGAACCGGCATTCAGCGCCTCGGCGTCGGTTGCAACCAAACCCGCATCGCGCTCGGCGCATCCGGTCTCGACCGGTTTCATCACGCCGACCCGCAGGCCGCGAATCTGCAACGCGAAGGCCAGCCCGCTGCCGAGCGTGGTCTTGCCCACACCGGTATCCGTGCCGCTGATCAGAAATCGTCGTCCCATCCTTATTCCCGACTAATTGGAGGTAACCTCGTCCAGCGCCTCGCGCGTCGTGGCGAGCAGCAGGTCAAGTTCGTCCGGAGTGATCGACAACGGCGGCATAATCACGATCACATCGCCCAGCGGCCGGATTGCGACACCGCGATTACGCGCCGCCCGCGCGATTCGCGCGCCGGTCAGCGATCGCGAGGGATAGGCGGCGCGGTTTTTCGGATCCTCCATCACTTCGATTCCCACCATCAGACCCGCCTGCCGGAGGTCGGCGACGTGTGGATGCCCGGCGAAGCGCTGTGCCAGCCCGTCGCTCATCCGCGCGATCAGCGGCTGGACACGCTCGATCACTCGTTCATCGCGGAACACGCCGAGGTTCGCGAGCGCCGCCGCCGCCGCGAGCGGATTGCCGGTGTAGGTATGGCCGTAATAGAAGGCGCGATATTCGTGCGGCTCGCCGAGGAACGCTTCGAAGATCGCCTCGCTCGCGAGCGTCGCCGCCAGCGGCAGGTAGCCGCCGGTGATGCCCTTGCCGAGGCACATCAGATCGGGCGAGAGGTCCGCATGCTCGCAGGCGAACATCTTTCCGGTCCGGCCGAAGCCGACCGCGACTTCGTCGAAGATCACCAGCGCGCCGGCCGCACGCGCGAGCTGCGTGAGGGCGCGCAGGCAGTCCGCCGAATGATTCCACATGCCGGCCGCGCCCTGCATCATCGGCTCGACGACCAGCGCCGCGAGTTCGTCGCGGCTGGCCGCGATCAGATCGCGCGCCGCCGCGATCGCCGCCGCCTCCGCCGCCTGCGCATCCATCCCGCGGTGGAAGCGAAACAGGTGCGGCGGGTCGGCCTTCAGCACCGGGAACAGGAGCGGCTTCACGTGGCGATGGAAAATCTCGCTGTAGCCGAGGCTGACCGAGCCGACCGTGTCGCCATGATAGGACTCGGTGAGCGTGAGAAATCGCGTGCGGCGCGGCGCGCCGCAGAGCTGCCAGTACTGCGCCGCGATTCTGAGCGCGACCTCAACCGCCTCGGCGCCCGAGTCGGAGTAGAAGACCCGGGTCAGGCCCGGCGGCGCGATCGCGATAAGCTCCCGCCCCAGTTCAATTGCCGGCACGTTCGCCATCCCGAGCATCGTCGAGTGGGCGATTTTCCCGATCTGAGTTTGCAGCGCCGCGTCCAGCGCAAGCTTGCGATGGCCGTGGACGTTACACCATAGCGACGACACGCCATCGAGATAGTGCAGGCCGTTGACATCGATTAGCCAGTTGCCCTCGCCGCGCTCGACGATCAGCGGCTCGTCGTCAGCCATCCAGGCGCGCATCTGGGTGAACGGATGCCACAGGTGGCGATGGTCCGCATCGCGCAGGCGCTTGTATCGCGAGTCATCCATGAACTTTCCCGCCGAGTGATGCCCATCATAGTCGCCGCCATGTCGAGTTGGCGAGCCAACGAACAACCTTGTCCGCGCGGCCCGGCGCGCGATAGTCTTTATCCGTGCGAAACGAAAATTTGAACTGCGAGCGACGCGATGCAGCCTGAGATGCAGGAACTGCTGGTTCGCACCGGGCCGGGAACACCGATGGGC
>JBGPMT010000378.1:0-2617 GCA_041487135.1 Binataceae bacterium (SeqCode)
AAACCATCATCAGCCCGGCGGCCTCGGCGTGCGGGTCGAGACCGCGCTTTACGATGGCTACCAGGTGCCGGTCCATTACGATCCGCTGGTCGCCAAGCTGATCGTTCATGCTGAGGAGCGCGCGGCGGCGATCGCACGGGCCAAGGCGGCGCTGCGCGAGTACGTGATCGACGGCATCCAGACCAACATCCCGCTCCATCTGAAGATCCTCGACGACCCCGATTTTCGGCGCGGCGACTACGCGACCGACTTCCTGCGCCGTTTCGAGCCGGCGCCGGTGCCGGTTGAGGTCCCGCGGGTCGCCGGACGCGCCTCTTGATCCGGACTCTGCCGGCCCGGCCTAATAGATCGTCCGTAAAATCACGGGAACGCTTATGATGCCGAAAAGCTTAAGGACTTTATCCGCCTTAATGATTAGCCTGGCCACCGCCGCGATGGTCGCGATGGCGGCTTTGCCCGGCTTCGCCCAGGGCCAGCCGGCGCCGCCGACCGCTCCGCGGACTGCGCCGAGCGGCCTGCAGCCCAAGCTCGAGCTGATCGACCCGACCTACGATTTTGGCACGGTGCTCAACGGGCCTCCGGTCTCGCACGTCTTCAAGTTCAGGAACGCGGGCCAGGCCAAACTCATCATCGGGCAGGTGCTGGCGTCGTGCGGATGCACCGCGGCCAAGCCGACGCGGACCGAGCTCGGACCGGGCGAGAGCAGCGACATCGCGGTGACGCTCTCCACCGGCGCGCTGAGCGGTCACAGCGGCCACACGGTCACGATCGCGACCAACGATCCCAACCATCCGATGGCCACGCTCACGATGGTCGGCGACGTCCGGCTGCAGGTCAGCGCGACGCCCGCGGATGTCGATTTTGGCAAAGTGGCGCGCGGCCAGACCGAGGTGCGCGAAGTGGTGCTGACGGCGCTCAAGCAGCCGGGCTTCGAGGTCGGGAAGATCTCCAACTCGAACCCGAATATCAAGGCCGAGCGCGCGGCCTCTGCGACGGCGGAGGGCGGCGTTGCGCTCAAGGTCGCGCTGGCGGGTACGATGCCGGTCGGGGCGTTCGTCGATACGCTGGATGTCGCCACCAACCGGGTGCCGGTGAAGATTGCGGTTTACGGCACCGTGACCGGGCCGATCAGCGTCGATCCGCCGCAGGTCTCCTTCGGCATCGTGCCGCACCTGGGGAGCGCCGAGCGTATCGTGCGTATCACCAACTCGAGCCAGCGCCCGCTGAAGCTGCTCGGGATGGCGAGCAGCAACAGCAGCGTGGGCGCGTCGGTCGAGCCGGTCACGCCGGGCAAGGAATACAAAGTGACGGTACTGCTTCGGAAGAACACGCCCGACGGCCAGTTGCGCGGCCAACTGGTGATCAAGACCGACGATCCCGAACAGCAGAGCCTGACGATTCCCTACTATGGAATCGTCGGCAAGCTGACGGGCTAGTGTGGTGTCCCGTAACTAACTTCAACCATTCAGCAAAATCGCTCCGCGTTGATCCCTCGCCGCCTCACTAAGGCTCGGCTCGCTCGGGATGACACAAAAGGCAATTCTCCTGTCATCCTGAGCCGGTGAGCGACCAGCCGTGGCGAAGGATCAACGCGGAGCGATTAATCCGGCCGTCCTTTCGCAAAGTCCTTTATGGGACACCACACTAGCCGCGGGGCGCGCCGCGGCTCAGTCGCGGAAATGGGGCATCACCTCGCCCGCGAGCAATTCCATCGACCTCTAATCCAGCCGCTGCGCGCTGCAACCAGGAATGATGGATTTGTTCGGCCCGGCGCGCGGTCTAATATGTAACTGGCAGGCTTCGCAGGGATGAAAAAGCTGATCGGATCGATGGGGCCATTGAGCCTGATTTCGCGGCTGCGCCGGGGAATCATCAACGCCTTCCTCAGCATCCTCACCAAGCCGATCAAGCGCTATACGCTGACGATTCCGAACGACCTGGCGGCGCTGGAACGCCATGTCCGCAAGGGCGACGTGGTACTGGTCGAGGGCAATCAGCGGATCAGCGAATGCATCAAGTACCTGACGCAAAGCTCATGGTCGCACTCCGCGCTCTATGTCGGCGACGAGCCGCTCAGGCTTGACCCGGAACTGAAGCGGCGGCTGATCGAGGAGTTCGGCGAAGACGACGCGCATCATCTGCTGGTCGAGGCGCTGGTCGAAAGGGGCGTGGTGCTGACGCCGCTGCGCCGCTATGTCGAGTTCAATATCCGGCTGTGCCGCCCCTACCATCTGACGCCCAACGATCTCGCCGTGGTGCTTGAGCGCGCGCTTGCGAGCGTCGGCCACACCTACGACCTGCGCAACATCTTCGATCTCGCGCGCTACTTCATCCCCGTCAGCATCGTGCCGCCGCGCCTGGGACGCGAGGCGCTGCATTTCGGATCGAGTGAGCCGACCCGCGTCATCTGCTCCAGCATGATCGCGGAATGCTTCGAGCAGGTGCGCTTTCCGATTTTGCCGGTCTTCGAGCCCTATCCGGAAGGCCATCGGCCGGGACCGTCGTCGCGGATCTGGCAGACGCTGCGGCGCGGCCGCTCGCCGCAAGGCGTGTTCCGAACCGTGTCGCCCTCGCTGATCACGCCCCGCGACTTCGACCTGTCGCCCTATTTCGAGAT
>JBGPMT010000379.1:0-2615 GCA_041487135.1 Binataceae bacterium (SeqCode)
GACCGGCCTCAGCCG
This sequence comes from Binataceae bacterium (SeqCode), assembly GCA_041487135.1. GTDB lineage: Bacteria > Desulfobacterota > Binatia > Binatales > Binataceae > JAJPIG01. Next base: position 16 of record JBGPMT010000379.1, read on the forward strand.
CTTGATCTTCACCTTTACCGGTTTAGACCTGGTTTCCATCACGGTTCAGGCCGAGACTAATATCAGACCGGCCCGCGCGCTCAACCGGGATTGACATCGTTTATCCACCGGCCCTAGCTTCGATGAATGGTTCGTTTTGTGAACGGTCGAAGAGAGGCCTGATGCATATCGACGCTCGCCCACACGCCGCTCCCCGTCCGATCGGGGTCCTTGCGATGGCGGCGATCATCGCGACGATTGCCGTCAGCCCGGCAGCTTTGCGGGCGCAGGCAGTCCCCATCGAACAGGCGGCGACGATCCGCGGCGTGGGCGCCGCAGCGCTCTACAGCGTCAGCTCCGGCAGCTATTACCTGTCGCGCAATATCGTGGTGAGCGGCGGGAGCGCGAACGGCATCAACATCACGGGTCCCAACGTCAGCATCGATTTTCGCGGCTACTCGATAATCGGCAAGAAATCCGCCGCCGGTATCGGCGTCAACGCGGCGGGCCAGGTGCGGCTGACGATCCAGAACGGGAACATCCAGGGGATGGGCGGCGGTGGAGTGACGGTCGGCGCGGAAAGCACCGTGCGCTCGATGCATATCACGGGCGGCGGGCCGGGCATCGCGGGCGGCGCTTCGTGCCTGATCGAGGACAACTCGGTAACCGGCAATAGCGGCGACGGCATCAACACCGCCGGCGTGATCCGCGGCAACGTGAGCGATGGCAACACCGGCAACGGCGTCACCGCCGGAGCCAACTCGTCGATCACGGGCAACGAGGCGAGCGGCAACAGCGGCGTGGGGATCGCGATGCAAGCGAGCGATGGGTTCTCGAACAACGTGATCAACAGCATCGGCACCACGGTCAGCGGCGGCGTCGACGCCGGCGGGAACGTATGCAACGGCTCGGCGACCTGCCCTTAGCGTCGCCCGGGCGGCCTCAGCGATTTGCGAGCGCGATGAAATCCGCCAGATGGACCGCGCGAGTCTTCGCGCCGCGGCGGCGGAGCTCGGCCGCGATCTGAAACTCACAGCCCGGATTTCCGAGCACCACATAATCGGCCCCGGTGGCCAGGATGTTGTCGACCTTGCGCCTGGCCAGGTCGCGCGCCATCGCGGGTTCGGTCAGGTTGTAACTGCCCGCCGAGCCGCAGCACAGGTCCGACTCCGCCAACTCGACCAGCGTCACCCCGGGGATCGATTTCAGGAGCTGGCGCGGCGTCTCGCGCACGCCGAGCCCATGCGCCAGATGACACGAATCGTGATAGGTGACGACGCAGCGCAGCTCGCGCCCCACCGGCAGACCGGCTGCGACCAGCAGCGTGCTCAAGTCCGTGATCCGCGCGGAGACCTCGCGCGCATCCTCGGCGTACGCAGGCTCGTTCTTCAGAAGCTCGCCGTATTCGGCGATCGCGGCCGCGCATCCTGAGGCCGCCGACAGGATTACCTCGGCGCCGCTGCGTTTGAGCGCCCGCACGTTGCGCCGCGCGAATTCCAGCGCCCGCTCGCGATTGCCCGCGTGCAGGTCGAGCGCCCCGCAGCATTCGGTCTCGCCGAGCTCGCCCAGGCGAAAGCCCGCCGCGCGGAGCGCATGCTCGCTGTTGCGGTTTTCCGAGTCGGCCAGCACCTGCGCGACGCATCCGCGATGGACCAGCGCGAGCGGTCCGTCGGCGCTCGCCTTCCATTGCGTCCACGAGCCGGAGGCGACGGTCTGGTCGCGCCGCGGTATCAGGTCGAGCCACGCCCCGGCCTCGCCCGGCATCAAGGCCCGTACCAGGCCGCGCAGATGCAGGCGCTCGGCGAACCGGAGCGGCGCGACCAGCCATCGCAGCCGCCGCGGGTAGGGAAAGATCGCGCTTATCAGGCGGCGCTTGAGCCGCTCGCGAAAGCCGCGGCGATGGTTACGCTCGACGTAGGCCATGGCCCGCTCGATCAGCCGCCCGTAATGGACCCCCGAGGGGCAGGCGGTCTCGCATCCGCGGCATCCAAGGCACAAATCCAGATGGTGCACGGCGCTGTCGTCGAGCTCGAGGCTTCCCTCCGCCAGCGCCTTCATCAGGTAGATTCGCCCGCGCGGCGAGTCCATCTCGCGCCGCGTCAGCACGTAGGTCGGGCAGGACTCCAGGCAGAGCCCGCAATGGACGCAATCGAAGAGCAGTTCGTAGTCGACCACGTCGCGCCGGGGTCCGGGGGCGGCGCTGGCGGAAGTCCGGTCAGGCGCGGCCTGGGGATGATTGGGATCGGGTATGGAGGCGGGCGCGGCCATCGGATCAGATCCCCCCGATAAAGCATCCGGGATTGAAGACACCGACCGGATCGAACGCCGCCTTCAACCGCCGGCTCAATTTCAGGACGCCTTCGCTCGGGGGGCCGAAGAAATCGAGCCCGGCGCGAATCGACGCGGGCGCGGAGAGCAGGCGGAGATGGCCGCGGGCGCCGGCCGCGATCTCGCGCCATCGCGCGACCAGCTTCGCCGCTTCCTCCGCGGGCGGTTCCCTGGGCATGAAAAGCTCGGCCACGCCGCATCCCGCATGGGCGCGGAACTCGACGCCGCAATCCTGCAGGCATCGCGCGAGCGCCGCGGGCGGCGTCGCGACCTGGGCGGTGATTCCGGGCACC
>JBGPMT010000380.1:0-2614 GCA_041487135.1 Binataceae bacterium (SeqCode)
AAGCGGATTACCGTCAACGGCGGTGAATACGTGCTCGACGCGGCGCTCCGCCAGGACATTCCGCTCGTCCATCAGTGCCGTTCGGGAAGCTGCTCGACCTGCGTGGCGCAGGTGCTGGAGGGCGAACTGCGGATGGATTCGGCGCGTGCCTACTCCCTGATCCCGGCCGAGGTGGTGCAGGGCAAGCGGCTCTTGTGCAGCGCCTATGCGCTCACCGACGGCGTCATCCGCTTCGACTACCCGAGCGACCTGCTCGACGAGCCGGGCCCGAAGCTGTTCGTCGCCAAGGTCGAGGATGCCGAGATGGTGTCGGATACGGTCGTCCGGCTGGTGCTCCGCGCCCCCCGCGCAATCGATTTTTCCTTCCAGAGCGGACAGTACATCCGGGTCAACGTGCCCGGCGCCGACCAGTGGCGTTCGTACTCGATGGCCTCGCTGCCGCGCGATCTCCCGAAACTCGAATTCCTGGTCCGGATCATCCCGGGCGGCGCAATGTCCGAGTACCTGACCGTGCGCTGCGAACCCGGAGACGAAATCGAGGTCGAAGGGCCGCTCGGCGCTTTCATCCTGCGCGAGAGTGGCGCACCGCATATCTTTGTCGCCGGCGGCAGCGGCCTGGCGCCGATAATCTCGATGCTCGACACGATTAGGCGCCGCCCCGGAGTGAAGCCGCCGATGCTGCTGAGCTTCGGATGCGCCAGCGACAGCCAGTTTTTCTACCGCGACGAAGTCGAGCTCCGGGCCTCGTGGATACCGCAGCTCAAGCTGCGGCTCAGCGCCGACCGGGTCGAGGACCCCGAATCGGGTCTGATCCAGGCCAACCCGGTGGAAGTTCTGGAGTCCGCGGACGTGGCCGATCCGGAGACGGTTGCCTATCTATGCGGGCCGCCGCGAATGATCGAGGCGGCCCGCGAGCGGCTGGCCGCCCTCGGAGTCCGGCCCGAGCAGATCTATGCCGAACAATTCGTCGCGAGCTGAAGGCCCGCGGCCAGGGACGCGCGTAACTTGGGCGCGGTAATTGGGAGCATTATGGGAGTCACACAACTGGGCTATATCGGAGTGAACGTCAGCGATCCGGATGCATGGCTCGAGCTGCTGACCAAGGTCTTCGGGCTCGAGGTCCGCGAACACAAGGGTAGGAACTCGCCGCTGCAGTTTCGCGTCGACGACCATCATCATCGCATCGCGCTCCATCCCGCAAAATCCGACGGACTTCAGTACCTCGGATGGGAAGTGGCGAGCATGGACGAGCTGCGGCGGCTGGCCGACCATCTGAGTTCGATCGGCGTCGGCGTGAGCGAGGGCACCGGCGAGGAGGCCGAGGCGCGCAAGGTGCTGGCGCTCTACAAGTTCCGCGACCCCGACGGCATCCCGTTGGAAATCTACTACGGGCCGATCATCGATCACGACCCGCTGCGCTTCGGACGCCCGGTGAGCGGCTTCAACGCCGGACGGCTGGGGCTGGGACATGCGGTGTTCGCCTGCGCGGACCATCACAAGAGCGCCGAGTTCTACATGAAGGAGCTGGGCTTCCGGATCAGCGACTATATCGCGTGGGACGACGCTGACGCGGTGTTCCTGCACTGCAACCCGCGCCATCACAGCCTCGCGCTGATGAACCCGGTGTTCGGGATGAAGCCCGGGGACCTGAACCATTTCATGATCGAGACCAACTCGATGGATGACGTCGGACGCGCCTATGACATGGTGCTGGCGCGCAAGATCCCGCTGATTCTGACGCTCGGCCGGCATACCAACGACCTGATGACCTCGTTCTACATCAAGAATCCGTCAGGCTTCGCGATCGAGTACGGCTACGGCGGCCGTTTGATCGAGGACGACGCGAAGTGGGACGTCCGCAAGTATTTGGCGCCCAAGCTCTGGGGCCATCAGTTGGCGATGGAGGAGCAGTTGATCTGATGGACGCGAAGGCTGCGAAAAGCGAGCTGGTCCGGCTCTCGGCGACCGAGGCGCGCAAGCGAATCGGCGAGCGGCAGCTCACCGCGACCGCGCTGGCCGAGGCCTATCTCGCGCGCATCGCGGAGCGCGACGACGCGATCGGCGCCTGGCAGTTCATCGATCGCGATCTCGTGATGCTGCAGGCGCGCGATCGCGACAGCCGCCCGCCCACCGGCGCGCTGCACGGCGTGCCGCTCGCGATGAAGGACATCATCGATACCGAGGATCTGCCGACCGAGTACGGCTCGCCGATCTACCGCGGCCATGTCAGCAGCCGCGACGCGGTCTGCGTCGCCATGCTGCGGGCGGCGGGCGCGATTATTCTCGGCAAGACCGTCACCACCGAGTTCGCGACCTTCTCGCCCGGCAAGACCCGCCATCCGCATAACTGGGCGCATACGCCCGGCGGTTCCTCCAGCGGCTCGGCGGCGGCGGTCGCCGACTGGCATGTGCCGGTCGCCTTCGGCACGCAGACGGCGGGCTCGATCCTGCGGCCGGCGGCCTACTGCGGCGTGATCGGCTACAAGCCGACCTTCGGCCGCTTCAACTACGACGGCATCAAGCTCACCTCCTTCTCGCTCGACACGCTGGGCTTCATGACCAACTACTTCGAGGATCTGCACCTGATCTCCGGCGTGCTGACGGGCCTGGGCCG
>JBGPMT010000381.1:0-2596 GCA_041487135.1 Binataceae bacterium (SeqCode)
CGCCTTCGACGAGAGCATCCGCCCGCAACTGGCCGAGCAGTTCGTCGCGAACCTGGCCGCCCTGCACAATTTTGCCTGGCAGGCGACGCCCGCAGCCGAGCTTCCCGGCGCGGCGCCGCTCGACCAAGTCGGGACGCGCCAGATTCTATGGTGGGAAGAATATCTGCACGTGCGCCAACTGGCCAGCTACCCGTTGCTCGAACACGGGATGCTGTGGTTGAAAGCCCACGCTCCGAAGGCGCCCCGGGTCAGCATCGTTCACGGCGATTACCGGATCGGCAACTTCCTGGTGCGCGAGGCGCGGATTACCGCGATGCTCGATTGGGAGCTGGTCCATCTCGGCGACCCATACGAGGACTTGGGCTGGATGTGTATGCGGCCGTGGTCGGGGCGCTCGCCGCTGGTGTGCCATCTGATTGCGCGCGACGATCTCTACCGGCGTTACGGGGAGCTGACCGGAATCGGTGTCGACCCCGGGTCGGTGCGATTCTATGAAATATTCGGCAACTTCAAGCTCGCGGCGATCCACATCGGGGCGGCGCGAAGCTTTGAAGACGGAAGCCAGGATTTGCGAATGGCGACGATGGGCCCTCAGATTCCGCGGATGCTGTTGCAGCTCGAGCGCGCGCTCGAAGGAGAGCTATGAACTCCCTGAAGCGCATCCTCGACGGCATCATGAGCGCGCTGACTTCCGAGGTGGTGCCGCGAGTCGACGACGCCTTCGCCCGCGGCCAGGCGCTGGCGATCGTCGATCTGCTGCGCAACCTCGGTCCGCGCCTGGAATGGTCGCACGCGATACTGTGGCGGCAGATCGAGGCGCAGGAGGCGGCTCTGCGCCGGGTCGCCGAGCTGTGTGCCGGGCTCGCGATGCAGCCGCCGGCGGTCGCGCCGCGCAGCTTCGCCGGCGAGCATCCCAGCGCCAACGAATTGGTCGCGCGCAAAGACGACCTGGACGGGAGCATCTCGGCGACCTTGATTTGGCTCAATTCCCAGCGCTCCGGGCTTCCCGCGCCGATCGCCGCCGAGATCGAGGCCACCATCCGCCGCTACATGCACGAACAACTTCAACGCGACATGTCGTTGACCGCGATGCCGCTGTTTAAAGAAATTTCCGAGGGCGGGAAAACCGCCGCCAGATGAGGTATCGGCCATGCTGACGCCGCAAGACGATTTTATCGGCCATCAGATCGCCACCACCTTCGACCATGTCGCCTCCAGCGATCCTGCCTGGATGGAGCGCTTGTGGTGGACCGGCCATCCCGTGCCCGCCGGTGATGTCATCTTCGATCTCGGGCTCGGCTACCATCCGAATCGCAACGTGATGGACGGCTTCGCCGGCGTCACCGTCGGCAACACTCAGCACAACATTCGGATGTCGCGACGGTTGCGCCCCGAGTCGCTGGCCACGCGAGTCGGTCCGCTCCAGATCACGGTGCTAGAAGGGCTGAAGCGTCATCGGCTGGTACTGGAGGAGAACGCCTCCGGGATGAGCTTCGACATCGAGTTCGCCGCCACTATGAATCCTCACGAGGAGGCGCAACATTTCCGCCGCCGCCACGGCCGCGTGGCTGAAGATATCGCTCGGGCGCAGCAGGTGGGCCGCTACAGCGGATGGATCAAGGTCGCGGGCCGGCGCTTCGACCTCACGCCCCAGAGCTGGTGGGGCCAGCGCGATCATTCCTGGGGTATCCGCGCCGAGATGCGGGCCGACGAAAGCAGCCCGCCGCTGACTTATTGGCCGCCGCTCTTCTACACCTGGACCACGGCTCAGTTCGCCGATCACGGCCTGCAATGGTACTTCAACGAACGCGCTCCGGGCGACTTCATTTACTTCACCGGCGAAGAGGTGATGCCGCTCGGGCAGGAACCAGACCACGGCCGCCATCTGGTCTCGGTCGCGCACGACATTAAATGGGCCGGCGATCCGCTGGGCCAGACCTTCCAGGAGGCGGATATGACGCTCACATTCGCCAACGGCACCAGCCGTTTGGTGCATCTGCGGGCGCTGCCGGCGCGCTACTATCTGAAGTCCGGCCTGTACGGCGGCTACCGCGGATGGTTCCACGGCGCCGACAAGGGACCGTCGTACGTCGAGCATGACGTTTGGGATTTGAACGATCCCCAGGTGCGGCGCGTCGCGCGCACGATCAACGATCGCGTGATCGAAGTTCGCGACGGCCAGTCAGTCGGATACGGCATTATCGAAATCGGCGTGTCGCGCGGCTATCCGCGTTATCAGCCGGTGCAAGAGCATCCGGTGTTCTGAGCCAAGGGGCGTCGGTTCAGTTCGGCTTGGGAATCGCCCCGGGCACGGTAGCCAAATTAGGGCCGGAGCCAAAATAGGCTCTAACTCTTGACATCGTTAGCAAACACTGGCATTGACCCCATGTTGCGCATTAGGAACTGTAATGAAAATTAAAAACAAAACTGGCGCCATTGGAGCCAATCGCGGCGCTGGACAATCAAGCCCGAAGTCGACTATTAGGACAAAGTCCGCGAGCATAAATCCTTGTGCGCGGTAGTGGACGACTAGTTTTGAATTTGTAGCCGGCTCTATTCGGAGCGGCGATCTGCGGAGGTAAATTGTGCACCCATC
>JBGPMT010000382.1:0-2586 GCA_041487135.1 Binataceae bacterium (SeqCode)
AGCCGCGCACTCCCGCCCGCACGCAATCGAAGTCGAAGCGGTAAAGACGATTGTGGAACTCGATGGCAGCCTCCGGATCGACGGGGACATCGACCATCAGGCCGCGCCCGATAAGTTCGCGCCGCTCTTTGAAGAGCGCGCGCCGCACGCGGCTGCCCGAGCCGTCGGCGCCGACGATTAGCGGCGCTTCGAAGCTCCCGCGCTCGCCCGTGACGCGCACCGAGTCGGCGCCCTCTTCCACCCGGTCGACCCGGCAATCCTCGACGATCCTGAGACCGGCCCGGCGCGCGGCCGCGGCAAGCGAGGCGTCGAACTGGTCGCGGCGCACGATCGTGCAGAGCACGTCGCCAGGTGGGATGTCGATCGCTCCAATCTCGGTGCGGGCCACTCCAGCGGTGACGCGGACCGCCGGAACCTCGATGCCGATGCCGAGTTCTTCCAGCGCCGCGATGGTCTTGGGAATCAGCCCGCCGGCGCAGACCTTGGGCCGTGGATGGCGCGCTTTCTCGAGCGCGATCACCCGGCCGGCAAGTTCCGGCCTTCGTCCGAGCAGGTAGAGCGCGGTGGCGAGACCGGCGGGTCCGGCGCCGGCGATAACCACCTCGCATCGCTCCCGGCCTTGACTCATCGCAGGTCAACTCCGATACGCGCACACGCCAGCGGGCGGCTCATCGAAAAAAAGCGGAGGAACGGACTTGCGATCCGTTCCTCCGCGCCCTGGTACGCAAGCTTCGCTATCAACCTTCGGGCTTGATTACGGTGTACAGCGTCGCGTCGCCGCGCTGGACCAGCAGCAGGGCGGGCTTCTTCGAGCCCTTGGCAGACTTCGCCTCGCTCAGGAAGTCCACGACCGAGTCGATCTTCTTGTGATTCACCTCGAGCACCACGTCGCCGGGTTGGACGCCCGCATCCGCCCCCGGCGTATCGGGAGTCACGCCGCGCACCACCACGCCCTTGTTGGACTTGAGGTTGAGTTGCTGCGCGATCTCCGGGGTCAGCGCCTGGACCTGCAGGCCCCAGTTGCTGTTCTGCTCCTCGCTCTTGGCGCTGGCGAGCTTGGTCTCCTTGAGCTCGCCGACCTTGACCTCGAGCGTGAGGTGCTTGCCGTTGCGTAACACTTCCAACGGGACGGTCCCGTTGATCGGGGTCTGCGCCACCATCTCGGGCAGATGATGCTCATCGGGCACCGGGCGGCCGTTGAACTTCAGGATGATATCGCCGCGCTGCACACCGGCCTTCGCCGCCGGCCCATCCTCGACCACGTTGGCGACCAGTGCGCCCTCGGCCTTGTCGAGCCCGAAGGACTGTGCGAGGTCGGGAGTCACCTGCTGGATCTCGACGCCGAGCCATCCACGGATCACCCGGCCATGCTCCTTGAGCTGGTCCACGATGTCCTTGGCGAGGTCAACCGGGACGGCGAAGCCGATGCCGGCGCTGGTGCCGGTACTGCTGTAGATAGCGGTGTTGATGCCGATCACCTTGCCCTCGGTGTTGAACAGCGGGCCGCCCGAGTTGCCAGGGTTAATCGAGGCGTCGGTCTGGATGAAATTGTCGTAGTTGCCGCCCAGCGCGCGCCCCTTGGCGCTGATGATTCCGGAGGTCACGGTCAGCGAGAAGCCAAACGGGTTGCCGATTGCGATCACCCAGTCGCCCACCTCGGTGGTGTCCGAATTGCCGAGCTCCGCATACGGCAGCTGTTCCTTGGGCTCGATCTTGATCAATGCCAGGTCGGTCTTGTCGTCCTTGCCGATGACTTTGGCCTTGAACTCCCGCTGATCGCTCAGCTTGACGCGGATTTCGCTCGCGCCGCCCACCACGTGGTTGTTGGTCAGGATATAGCCGTCGGATGAGATGATTACGCCTGAGCCGAGTCCATGCTGCTTGAAGTTATGCGGAATTTCGCCGAAGAAGTGACGGAACTGCTCGAAGGGATCGCCGCCCCTCGGGCCGAACGGACTGCCGCCGAACGGTCCCTGCTCCGGGCCGCCGCCACCGCCACCCTCGCCGCCGGGACCTTCGGGTCCGCCGGGTCCGCCGAACTGAAAGGGCATCGCGCTCGACTTGATCTCCTGCACCACGCTGACGTTCACCACCGTCGGCATCACACGCTTGACCAGCGGAGCGAACGAAGGCATCGGCACGCCGCCCTTGGTGGTCGGCGTGACCGGCTCGGGCTGGCCGACCGGCGCGGGAGCCGGCGGCGCGGGTTTGGCGGTCGCAGCCGGAGAGTCAGCCGATGCTTCCGGCTTGCCATTGGTCGATGAAGAAGAGCTCCAGAACGGGAAGGCGCCAGCGCGCGCGAACGCAATCGTAATACCGAGCAGCACGCCGCCGATGACAGCGGCGATCTTCTTAGCCATGGATCCTCCTGGAATCGATATGGGACTCTGCACGTCCCTATGCGGTTCTATTTCCAAGAACCTCTAGTAATCGGACGTTTGGTCGCCGCCGAAATTCAAGCGAATCCTGGAGAATCTGGCGAAAATGTCGGGTTCGCTCTCCAATCCTCGCCAACCAAGCGCCGGCCGTCGCGGTCTACTCCCCCAAATTAACCAGAAAACTGGCAGGAAGACCACCGCCTATCGC
>JBGPMT010000383.1:0-2549 GCA_041487135.1 Binataceae bacterium (SeqCode)
ATCCAGGCGCTCAGAAACTTCAAGGACGTTAATCAATTCATGGCGATCGTGTACGCGAGCCCGGCGTACATATCGGCTCTGGCGACCTCGACCGCGATCGCCGATCACGTGCGCGTCGACTTCGAACTGCGCGGATGTCCGATCAACAAGTACCAACTGCTGGAGGTAATCGCGGCGTTGCTCAACGGCCGAAAGCCTCACACCCCGGCGCACAGCGTATGTGTGGAGTGCAAGGCGCGCGGCACGGTGTGCGTCATGGTCGCGCGCGGAGTGCCGTGCCTGGGTCCGATCACTCATGCCGGCTGCGGAGCCATCTGTCCGGCTTACGGGCGCGGATGTTACGGGTGCTTCGGTCCGAGCGAAGCGCCGAACACGGCCGCGCTATCGCAAGCCTGGATCAAGGCGGGAGCGTCACGGCCCGACGTCGCTCGCGTGCTGAGCACCTTCAACGCCAACGCCGAGAAATTTCGCAAGACCGCCGTAGAGTATGAAGACCATAAAGGTTGATAACCTGGCGCGTGTCGAAGGCGAGGGCGCGCTTCGGATCCGCTTCAAGCGCGACCAGGTCCGCGATGTCGAGCTTCGCATCTTCGAACCGCCGCGATTCTTCGAGGCCTTCCTGCGCGGCCGCTCCTACGCCGAGACGCCCGACATAACGGCGCGCATCTGCGGTATCTGCCCGGTCGCCTATCAAATGAGCGCCTGCCAGGCGATGGAGGATGCGCTCGGAGTTCAGGTGGACGCCGGGCTTCGCGAGCTCAGGCGGCTCATCTATTGGGGCGAATGGATTGAAAGCCACGTCCTGCACATGTTCCTGCTGCATGCGCCCGACTTCCTCGGCTTTCCGGGTGCGTTGGAGATGGCCAAAGAGCATCGCGATAAGGTGAGCCTGGGCCTGCGGCTCAAGAAGGCCGGCAACGCCATCATCCGGACGGTTGGAGGCCGCGAAGTCCATCCGGTGAACGTCCGGGTGGGCGGATTTTACCGATTGCCGACCCGTGCCGAGCTCAACGCGCTGGTTCCGGAACTGATCGCCGCGCGCGACGGCGCATCGGAGGCATTGGAGTGGATGGCACAGTTTCGGTTTCCAGAGTTTGTGCGAGACTATGAATTCGTCGCGCTCCGACATCCGAGCGAGTACCCGGTGCTCGGTGACCGGCTGGTATCGAACAAGGGATTGGATATCGAGATCCGCGAGTATGACCGCAATTTCGCCGAGCGCCAGGTGCCTTACTCCAACGCGCTGCATTCTTTCGTGAAGGGACGTGGACCGTACGTGTGCGGTCCCCTGGCACGCTTCAACCTGAACTTCGAGAATCTTTCCCCGCTGGCGAAGCAGGCGGCGATCTCGGCCCGGATTCCGGTTCCGTGCAACAACCCCTTCATGAGCATCCTGGTGCGCGCGGTCGAGGTGATTTACGCCTTCGATGAATCGATTCGTATAATCGAAGCGTACCAGCCGCCGGCCCGGCCTTTCGTCGAGGTTACGCCTCGCGAGTCGATCGGTTTTGGATGCACCGAAGCGCCGCGTGGCTTCCTGTACCATCGCTATCGGCTGAACGAAAGCGGCATCATCGAGGACGCGAAGATCGTTCCGCCGACGTCGCAGAACCAGAAATCAATCGAACAGGATCTATTCGAGCTTGCGCCAAGAATGATGGAGCTGTCCCACGAGTCGGCTACGCTGCTGGCCGAGCAGGCGATCCGCAACTACGACCCTTGTATTTCATGCGCGACCCATTTTCTGCGCTTGACGATCGAACGCGAGCAATGATGCCGGCTCGCATTGTCGGGATCGGCCAGGCAAGTGCGGGCGACGACGGAGTGGGAATAGCCGTGGTGCGGCGGCTCAGTGCGATCGGTGTGCCGCAGGGGATCGATCTCGCCGAGGTTGCCGAGCCCAGCGCGCTCATCCAATCCCATTTGTGCGAGGCGGACCCCGTCATCCTGGTGGATGCGGTGGTTGATGGCGGAAAGGCGGGTCGGTTGGTGCAATTCGACGCCGGCGACGTACGAGCGCCGAACGCGCCGCTGCTTACTAGTCATGGCGTCGGTGTGCTCGAGGCGGTTAGGCTGGCCCGGCAGATATCGCCCGGCGAAGCCGCCAAGCGCATCATGATTGTCGGAGTGACGATCCGCCGCCCGAGGCGCTATGGGGAGAGGCTATCGCCGGCGGTGGCCGCCGCCGTCGAGCGGGCGGCCGCGGCGGCGCTCGAACTGGCGTGCGCCGGGCGGTCGTGAGCGCCTTGCGCGCTCGCGACCGCTCAGCGCTGGGCCGGTTCCTCGACTACCTCGATCGCCACCATCTCGACTTCGCTACCGGAGCCGAGTTCGATGGAGCCGGAACCGCATATCGAGCAAATCAGCGACAGGTCATCGGAATCGAGCTCGGCGGCACACTGGTCACAGCGGCCGCGGACGGGAGCTTCTTCGACGGTGAGCGTAGTGTCGGAGAAGGTGGTACCGAGCTTGAGGAGGTCGAAATAATACTCGAGGCCGTCTCGGGTTAGGTGGGCGAGGCGCCCGACGCGAACTATGATACGAACAAC
>JBGPMT010000384.1:0-2531 GCA_041487135.1 Binataceae bacterium (SeqCode)
CCAGCGGCTGACGAACACGGAGGCTACGGAACCGACGCGGGGGTTGAGGCCGGCGGCGAGCCGGCGCTCGATGCCCCGCATGTAAGCGTCGGCGGCCGCGACATACTGTTCCCGCGAAAACAGCAGCGTCACGTTGATCGGCACGCCGGCGAAGATCGATTCCTCGATCGCAGGGAGACCTTCGCGCGTGCCGGGAATCTTGATGAACAAGTTCGGGCGCGCCCCCTGCCCGTGCAGCACTTTCGCGGCCGCGACCGTGCTCCGGGTGTCATAGGCGAGCTTGGGCGAGACTTCGAGCGAGACCCATCCGTCGACGCCATTGGTCCGCTCGTGAATGGGGCGGAACAGATCGGCCGCGCGCGTCAGGTCTTCGAGCGCAAGTTCGAAGAACAGCGCTTCGCCCTGGCGGCCGGCGGCGATCTTCTCGCGAATCGCCGCGTCGTAATCCGCGCCGTGCCTGATCGCATTATCGAAGATGGTCGGATTCGAAGTCAGGCCGGTGATCGAGAGCTCGCCGATATAGCGCTTGAGTCCGCCGCCGGTCAAAAGCGCGCGGGTGATGTTGTCGAGCCACAGACTTTGACCCGCATCGTGCAGCATTTGCGGTGCTTTCATATCTTTTCTCCTGAACGTTAAGTTAAGGAGTGGCGCAATCTCTTCACGACTTTTTCTCCAGGTGCCCGCCGAACTCGTAGCGCATCGCTGAGAGCAGCTTGTCGGCGAATTCGGCGGCGCCGCGCGAGCTGAAGCGTTGATAGAGCGCCGCGCTCAGCACGTGAGCCGGAACCCCTTCGTCGATCGCGGCGTCGATCGTCCAGCGGCCTTCCCCCGAATCGGAAACCCGCCCGGTGAAATTCTTCAGCTCGGGATCGGCCACAAGCGCATCGGCCGTCAAATCGAGCAGCCATGAGGCGATTACGCTGCCGCGCCGCCAGACCTCGGCGATATCGGTCAGATTGAAATCGTATTGATAGAGCTCCGGCTCCCGCAGCGGCGTGGTCTCGGCGTCGGCCGCATGTTGCTGCTTGCCGACATTAGCGTGGCGCAGGATGTTGAGCCCTTCCGCGTAGGCCGCCATGATCCCGTACTCGATTCCATTGTGAATCATCTTGACGAAATGACCGGCGCCGTTGGGCCCGCAATGCAGATAGCCGTGCTCGGCGGTGCCGGCGGGCGCCTTTTCGCGCCCAGGAGTGCGCGGCGCTGAATCGATCGGCGGCGCGAGTGTGGCGAAGATCGGCTCGAGATGTTTGACCACGCCGGTTTCGCCGCCGATCATCTGGCAGAAGCCGCGCTCCGCTCCCCAGACTCCGCCGCTGGTGCCCGAATCGACGTAGTGGATACCCTTGGCGCGCAGCAGCTTGGCGCGCCGGAGATCGTCGACGTAATACGAATTGCCGCCGTCCACGATGATGTCGCCCGCCTCGAAGCGGCTCGCGAGGTTGGCCACCGTCTGTTCGACCACCCCCGCCGGCACCATCATCCATGCCACCCGCGGCTGGTTCAGCCGGGCCGCAAAGTCGTTCAGCGACGAGGCCCCGGTCGCGCCCTCCTTGGCGAGTTGCTTCACCGCCTCGGGGTTCACGTCGAAGACCACGCATTGATGGCCGCCACGCATCAGCCGCCGCACCATGTTGGCGCCCATCCTGCCCAGACCGACCATGCCCATCTGCATCGGCGACGCTCCTTCAGTTGGAACTTGTCTTCAGCGATTCACGAACCGGGAGAGCGGCGACGGGACTCTGCGCATCTGATTCCTGCGCCGGCCTCATCACCCATATTAACCCGCTAGCGCGCGCCGGTCATACTCTGCAAGTAGTCACGGTTGCGAGAAAATGAATCACGCCGCCGATATGCTGATTTGCGCCGGGGGCTTTCTGAACTGCGCCATGTTCCATCCGCGTGCGCGGTCGCAAAGGATAAATTGATAAGCGGGATTCCTTTATGATGCGCGCGCTTCGATCATTGGCTCTGCTGCTGACGCTGCTCCAGCCATGCGCCGCCGATGCGCAGACCGCGAGCAGCGGGATCGTCGAGGTGCCGTTAACGATCGATTACCCGACGCTGAGCGAAGTGATGAGGCAGCAGGTCTATAGCCCGAACGGACGCGCGGTGCTGTGGAAAGGACTCGGCGACTGCGAATATCTCTACGCGGAGCATCCGATCCTGTCACGAAAAGACCGGATGGTGCAGCTCGAGACCGACGGACATCTCAGCATCGGCCTCAAGGTCGGCGGGAAGTGCGTCAACCCGATCGTCTGGAACGGCATAATCCAGGCTGAGAGCGAGCCCTATGTCGCGGGCCACATGCTCAAGCTGCGGATCACCGATCTCAACCTGCTCAACGCACGCCATGAGAAGACGCTGATCGCGGGCAAGGGCTTCGACCTGGTCAAGCGGTACTTCATCCCGCGGCTCGAGACCTTCGAATTCGATCTGAATCCCGCCACCGACCAGTTGAAGCAGCTGGCTATCGCTGCGAGTCCGCCTGCCGTCGCCCAACGCGTCAGCGCGACGCTTGCGACGCTCCG